>CASEGD010000029.1 GCA_949287345.1 uncultured Phascolarctobacterium sp.
ATACGCACCGGCACATTTTGTTTTTGTCAAGCATTTTTAATCCGCCTTAAGCGGGATAATTTTGCGTTTTGCTGGCTTAAACTTAAAATTGCGGCGTTTTTTTGTTTTATTTTTGTTTTCGCCTTTGCATTTACGATACTACTTTTAATTTTTGTTCTTTTGCTCATGTTCATTCTTTGTAACCAAAGAACGAACCAAGAAAGTTCCGCGGCTAGGCGGATTTCTTCGTCGGTTTTGCTCATTATTAAATCGCAAAACCGACATGCTTCGCTGGCACACTTATTACCTTCGCCTGCGGCTTGGTACTAAGTGGCGACTCAGCTAACGCAACTATTAGCATAACAACTACAAAAATACGAAATTCGCTTCGCTCAGGTTCGATTTTTGCAGTTGTTCTTTAATAAATGTTGCTAAAATCCGAGGCCGCGTGTTGCCGAGCGTCGCACTTTATAACTTCTTTTTGATTGCTCTGCGCGCATCGTAAGATAGCAAGCTGTGAAAAGTTCGGTAACAGTGTAATCAAAATAAAAAAGCTGCCATAGTACGAATTTGGGCGAAGCCGCGACTTTCAAAAAATAGGCGAAACTTTCACTAAACAGGCACTTGCAGCTTTTGCCGGAGGATGTTTGAGCGAAGCGAGTTTCCGTAGGCGCTGCAAGTGGCAAACTTATTTGATTCTGAGCCGTTAAGTTTTTTTTGAGGAGCAAAGGCTTTTTGGTTACTTTTTAGCCTATAAAAAGTAACATGAATGAGCGATAAAGAAAATTTAGAAGTAATATCGTAACTACAAAGGCGTAAACTAAAACACCAACACATTGACACCACTATAAAATTCAGGCATAATAAAAAGGCTGCGATTCTCTCCGGCAGAAGGGAGGGATAATATGGCTACCGCAATCTCCATTTTTATTGTATCTGTCATGGCAGGCATAGTATCGTACTATATCTGCAAGTGGCTGGACAGATACTTGTAACCGCAGCCAGCCCAAAATAAAAAACCGGGAGTTGCCGCTCCCGGTTTTTTACATGCTATGGCTAACACAATAGCATCTCCACCTTTTGTACCCCTATTATAACACCCCTTAACAATAAAAGCAAACACCTTGCACCAAAACAAAAAATAAAATGTGCTTTACATAAACGCAAATAAAAAAATTTCACACCCTTTGCACTTTACACCGCCGCGACGCAGATGTTACAATTAAACTAACAACAATGCACATAAGTTTCCGCGGGGGGCTTCGTTAGTTAATTTTTGGCAGAACCCCCGTCCTCCCTCGTAAAAAATTGCGAGGGAGGTTTTATTATGCGTAAAAACCTGCACTATAAAGTTTTAGCTTCCGTTTTGGCAATAGCCGGGCTGTATTTTTATAACGCGCCCGCCGCATGGGCGAATATGCAAGAAGTTAATGGAAACACTAACTTATGGATAGGCAGCGGTGAGATAAACGGAAATGACTTAATTCCTACTACTGCCTCAGTTTATGGTTGGCATAGCCAATATCCTACCTATGGTAACAGTACCAACAAAGCCAATTATAATGAAATTACAATCAAGAACAGTACGTTAGCGCAAGTTTATGGTGCTTATACATCTATAGATGAAGACACTGCTAACAGTAATAAGGTTACCATAAACAACAGCAACCTTCATGATGTCTACGGTGGCTACTCTGAAAACGGCACTGCTTCTGGCAATGAAGTTTTAATCGAAGGTGACAACAACAGCTTTTACAATGTTGTAGGCGGCTCTACCGGCTCAGGCACAGCAACCGGCAATACCGTAACAATAAACGGCGACGTAACTTTAACTGGTAAAACCGATGCTTCCTACATTGCCGGCGGACAAGGAAGCAGTGGCAGTACAGTCAGCGATAACCATGTAATTATCGAAAATGGCACTGTATCCGGTTACATTTATGGCGGTTTTGGTATGTTGTACGCTGACGGCACTACAATATCAGGTAATAAAATTACCGTTGAAAATTCAGCCAATGTTGAAAAAGCCAATTTATACGGCGGTTATGCCAATAGCAGCACAGCCACAATCAGCAATAATACGCTTACCCTTAACGGCTGGAGCGGCAGCGTAAATTCAGTACAAAACTTCAGCGATATAAATTTTGAAAACATTAAGTGGGATAACGGCGGCACGGTTTTAAATATTAAAAATGCTTCTCAAGATGTCCTTAATGGCACAGAAATAAACATCAACAGTCTTAATTTTGAAGGTGGCACAGAAATTAACAAAGGCGACAAGATGACCTTTATTGCAAGCGAAAAAGACGTTAATTTAGGCATAACGGAGACTAATTTAAATGTTAACAGTAATTTTTTAGCAGGTGTTACAGTAAAAGGCGATGGTAATTTTACCGTTGACGATAAAGGTAATGTAACTTACACAGTTCAAGAAGTAAAAACCAACAAACAAATTGATTTAGTCGCTGAAAACCGAGCCGTTGCGGCAGCGTTTATCAATCAGGGCACGGATTTAATCAGCGACAGCTTAGATACTTTAAGCCGCGACGGCAATTACGGCGTTAAAACCTTTGCCGCCGTGCATGGCAACCGCAGCAAGTATGATGTGAACAGTGACCTTAAAATTAACGGCTGGAGTACGATTGTCGGCGTTGGCAATGCTGCCGAATTTACCAACGGTGACGAGTTCAGCTGGGGTGTGTTCTATGAAAACGGCAGCGGTAATTACAGAACTTATAATGAGTTTAACAATGAGTTCTTCCGCGGCGACGGCAGCCTTGTTTACAACGGCGGCGGCATTGCGGCAAGGTACGAAAACGCAAGTGGCGTTTATACGGAAGGTTCGCTGCGTGCCGGTATGTTAAAATCTGAAATGGATAACGCCCTGCGCGACGGCAGCGGCAATTATTACGGTTACGACAGCGAAAGCGCTTACTATGGAGCGCACATCGGCGTTGGTAAAATCATCAGCTTAAGCGAAAGCAGTGATTTGGATGTGTATGGCAAGTTCTTCCACACCTATACCGAAGGCGACAGCTTTACGGTTGCCAAGGACAAGTTTGAGCTCGACAGCATTACCAGCGACCGCCTGCGTATCGGCGCGCGCGTTACCACTAATAAGGCTAATGCGTTCAGCACCTATTATGGTTTGGCGTATGAATACGAGTTTAACGGCGACGCCGACATGCGTGCGCAGAACTTAAAAGCGCCCACGCAGAGCTTGCAGGGCAGCAGTTACATGGCGGAAGTCGGCTTTAACTACCAGCCGGCGCCGGACAGCCCGTGGAGCTTTGACCTGAATATGCGCGGTTACGCCGGTGAACGCGAAGGCGCAAGCTTTAATGTGCAGGCAACGTATACGTTCTGATTACACAGTTTAAATTAAGAACTCTAAAAAAATTAACAGCCGGTGATAATTTCACCGGCTGTTCGCTTTTACAAATGTTGTTTTTATGCTATACTACTCTCTATGAGATAGCCTGACGGCGTTGGCCTCTCCACTCTTTCTAAGGGCGGAGGTGATTACTATGACAGTTTTTGAAGCTATTTCCTTAATGATTGGCTTTGCTACTCTCGTAGTTTTCATCATTTCACTTTTTATTAAAAAGTAAATGAAAAACGGCCTAACGTGGTAACGCGGCCGTTTTCACAATTGTTGTTAACTTTTGGGAGACGAGCCAACAATTCCACCTGTCGGGCTATCTCTCTATTTATTATACAACACTATCTGCCAAACGGCAAACTATTTTAAATTATCCGGCCAACGCCCGGCTATTTTTTTATTTTACGCCCGTTTTTAACAGTTCTGCCAGCGTAATGGCAAAGGCTGCGGTGCGGGGTACGGCGGTTTTTAAGTCAACCGATTCATGGTCGGTGTGTTCGTCGTAGTTTTCCACGCCCAAAGCGTCAAGGGTCGGGATGAATTTGGCGGTGCGGTTGCCGTCCGTAAGGCCGCCTGCCACCCATTCGTTTACTTTGCCGCCGAATTCTTCGGCAACGACGCTGCTGTAAACGTCAATCATCTTCTGCACGGCGGGAGTTTTTTCCATCGGTCCGGTTACAATGCCGCCGGTAACTTCCACTTTGGTGCCTGCAATAACAATTTTATCGACTAGCGCTTTAATAGCTGCGTCAAGGCGCTGCTGCTCGGCAACTTCAAAGCAGCGCACGTTAACTTCGCAATAAGCGTCGCCGGGGATAACGCTGATTTTATCGTTGGTGCTGCCGATTACACCGACGTTAACCGTGTTGGGCGGAATGAACTGGCCGCTGTCGGTAATGCCGCGTGCTTCCAGCGCTTTGGCGGTAAAATCTTCCGGGTTGCCGGGCATGGGGCTTGCCAGCTTGTGCAGTTCGGTAATGGTGTAGGCAAGCTGGTGGATGGCGTTGGCGCAGCACTGCGAAGCGTTGCCGTGGTGCCCGCCCTTGCCGGTAACTTTAATTTTATATTTGGCGTTGCCTTTGCGCTGCGTTACAATGCCCCAGTTCGGGCGCGCAACGTCCATAATAACGGCAAAATCAGCCTGCTGGGAAAGCTCTGCCACAATGCCTTCCGCCGTCGGGCTGCCGCCTTCTTCTTCGGCGTTGGTGTAGTAGATGATTTCCTTATAATCGTCAAAGCCTTCGTCCACGCGGAAGGGGCGTTTTGCAGCTTCGCCGCGGTTAAATACGGTATCGACATGCGCAACCAGAAGCACCGTCTGCGTGCCTTTGCCTTTAAGGCGGGAGATTAAATGGCAGCCGCGGTCGTTGTAACGGAATTCGGTTTCCGCACCAAGCGCCTGCATTTTTTCTGCCACAAATTTATTGGCTTTTTCCGTGCCTTCCAAATCGCCGTTGCCGCTATCGATATTGGTCAGCGCTTCCAAATCCTTCACATAGTTGTCATACTCTTTCGTCAGGTAATCTTTAATAATTTTTCGCATCAGCTAACCTCCTTTAATAATCTGTTACTGCTTAAATTCGCCGCGTTTGGCGTTTATCCTGCCGCGGTAAAATTTTTGCAGGCGTTAAACTTTAATACTTAATCCTGAAATAATCCAGATACACCTTGTATCTGTCCTGCGCCGTCAGGCAGGTATCGGTTAAATAGCCCGGTTCACGCTGCCATTCCTTCAGACCGCGGTAATAAAAGATTTTTAAATTATCTTCAATAATAAACGGCACAATATTATGTTTTAAACATTCCTTAAACATAATCAGCCTGCCGACACGCCCGTTGCCGTCCTGAAACGGATGGATTTTTTCAAACTGCACATGAAAATCCAAAATATCCGCCAGCGTTTTATGCTTTTGCGCATTATATTTTGCAAGCAGCGCCTTCATTTTTGCGCTTACTTCTTCCGGCAATGCCGTCGGCATACCGCCCACTTCGTTCGGCATTTTTTTATAGCCGCCCACGGCGAACCAGTCTTTGCGCGCATCGCTTGTGCCGGATTTTAAAATCAAATGCAGTTCTTTGATAAATTTCTCCGTCAGCGTGCTTTTGGCGTGCTCAATAATTAAATCAATGCAACGGAAGTGGTTTGCCGTTTCGATTACATCGTCCACGTTAACGGCTTCACTTTCTGCGCCGATGGTATTGGTTTCAAAAATGTAACGCGTCTGGTCATGCGTCAGGCGGCTGCCTTCGATATGGTTGGAGTTATACGTCAGCTCAATCTGCGTTTTATGGTAAATGCCGCCGCTGTATTTCTGCGCCTTTTCATTCTGCAAAACAACAAGCAGCGTCCTTATCTGTTTATTTTTGCTGCTGCGCTGCGGCTTTTCGGCTTCCGCCGGTATATTCCATGTTTTGCCGTTAAGCACCGCACCGGCAACGCGCCCCTGCGCACAGTAATTGCGCACGCTGCGCTCCGACACCTGCCATTTTTCTGCCGTTTCCGCAACGGAAAGATATTTCATCAGCTCACCTCCGGCAAGATTAATTTACGCTTATATAATAAGTATAACATATTACCGGCAATAATTATATGATTATTTTATCAAAATTTACGTTATATTTTTGCCGATAATGCACACAAAAACGGCAGGCTCGTGATGAACCTGCCGTTTAGTTTTATCCGCCTACGCGGATGTTTTTGGTTTTAACGTTCGTCGGCAAAGACGGTGTTGCGGGTTTCCCAGCGTTTAAACTGGCAGTAACCCCAAGGGATGTAAATGCCGAAGGTAATGGTAGTAAGCACCATAATCCACTGAAAGAAGAAGCCGAAGCCTGTTCCTTCAAAGCGCAGCTGCCTGCCGTTAACGTAGGTGTTGCTGCAAATCCAGCGCTGCTGCGCGCTGTATGCCCACGGAAAGAACAAACCGCAGGTAATAACGGTCAGCACGGTTGTCCATATGCAAAGCCACAGATAACCGAAGCCGCTGCCGTCAAATTCAAAATCGCGTTTCATGTGCGCTCCTTACTGCATTTTTTCTTTCAGCAGTTTGTTAACCATGCCCGGGTTAGCTTTGCCGCGGGATTTTTTCATTACCTGGCCAACAAGGAATCCTATGGCTTTATCTTTGCCTGCTTTGTAGTCGGCAACGGACTGCGGGTTTTCTGCCAGCACTTCGTCAACGATAGCGGCAATGGCGCCTTCATCGCTAACCTGTTCAAGGCCAAGCTCCTTAACAAGCTGCTTCGGGGTTTTATCGCTGTTTTTCAGCATTTCGGCAAATACTTTTTTAGCAAGCTTGCTGCTCAGTACGCCGTCTTTGGTTAAAGTTACAAGTTCGCCAAGGTTTTCCGGTTTAACCGGGAACTGTTCAATGGTAATGTTTTCGGCATTAAGATATGCGGAAACATCGCCCAGCAGCCAGTTGGATACGCCTTTGTCATCCTTGCTGTTTGCGCAGGCAGCGTCAAAATAATCTGCCATGGCTTTGGTTGCAACGATTAAGGAAGCATCGTACTTCGGCAGGCCGTGTTTTTCAACAAGGCGCTGCAAACGCTGTGCCGGCAGTTCCGGCAGTTCGCCGCGTACGCGTTCAATCCAGGCGTCGTCAATTTCAACCGGTACAAGGTCAGGTTCAGGGAAGTAACGGTAATCGTGCGCTTCTTCCTTGCTGCGCATGGAAAGAGTTACGCCGTTGGCTTCGTCCCAGGTGCGGGTTTCCTGTACTACATGGCCGCCGTCCTCAAGAATTGCTTTCTGGCGTTCAACTTCGTATTCAATGGCGCGTACCAGTGCGCGGAAAGAGTTAAGGTTTTTAATTTCGGCGCGGGTGCCGAATTCTTTGGCGCCTTCCGGCATGATGGAAATGTTGGCGTCGCAGCGCAGGCTGCCTTCCTGCATTTTGCAGTCGCAAACGTCAATGTATTCCAGAACTGCTTTCAGCTGTTCCATGTAAGCGCGTGCTTCTTCGGCGCTGCGCATATCCGGTTCGGAAACGATTTCCAGAAGCGGTACGCCGGCACGGTTGTAGTCTACGGAGGAAAAATCGGAAGTGCTGATGGTAGCGCCGCTGTGGTTCAGCTTGCCTGCGTCTTCTTCCATGTGAATGCGGGTAATGCCAAGGCGTTTGGGCACTCCGTCAACTTCAATGTCAATATGGCCGCCGAGGCAAACCGGCTGGTCAAACTGAGAAATCTGGTAGTTTTTGGCAAGGTCGGGGTAAAAGTAGTTTTTACGGTCAAATTTATTGAATTTCTGAATTTCGCAGCCCAGTGCAAGGCCCGTACGGATGGCAAATTCAACAACCTGTTTGTTCAGCACCGGCAGTGCGCCAGGCATGCCGAGGCACACGGGGCAAACATGGGTGTTAGGCGTGCTGCCGAACTCGGTGGAGCAGGAGCAGAAGGCTTTGGTTTTGGTTTTTAATTCGGCATGTACTTCAAGGCCGATAACTGTAATATAGTTTTTCATTATTTGTTACCTCCCAGCGGTGCCATTGCTTTATGGAAGTCAGTAGCCTGTTCAAAGGTGTAGGCTGCGCGCAGCACAGTTTCTTCGTCCAAAACTTTGCCGATAAGCTGCATGCCGACAGGCATACCGTCTGCAAAGCCGCACGGAATGGAAATACCCGGCAGGCCTGCCATGTTTACGGGAATGGTGGTTACGTCCAGCATGTAAATGGAAAGCGGGTCCATTTTGCCGTCAACCGGATAAGCAACAACCGGAGAAGTCGGGGTCAGCAGCACGTCGCATTTTTCAAACGCTTCGTTAAAGTCGCGGCGGATAAGGGTACGTACCTGCATTGCTTTTTTGTAGTAAGCATCGTAGTAACCGCTGCTTAAAACGTAGGTGCCAAGCATAATGCGGCGGCGTACTTCAGGACCGAAGCCTTCGGTGCGGCTCAGCCTTGTCATTTCCGGCGCGCTGGTAGCGTTGGCAGCACGGAAGCCGTAGCGCACGCCGTCATAACGTGCCAAGTTGGCGCTTGCTTCTGCCGGAGCAATGATATAGTAAGTAATTACTGCATATTCGGTATGCGGCAGCGAAACATCAACAATTTCAGCGCCGAGTTCTTCGTATTTTTTTACGGCTTTTTCAATTTCGGCTTTAACTTTGGCGTCAACGCCTTCGCCGTAGTATTCTTTCGGCAGGCCAATGCGCAGGCCTTTAACGTCGGCGCGCAGCGCTTTGGTAAAATCGGGCACATCAACCGGCAGGGAAGTAGAATCGTGTTCGTCCTTGCCGCAGATGCAGTTCAAAACAGTTGCAGCGTCGGTAACGTCGCGGGTAATAGGCCCAATCTGGTCAAGAGAGGACGCAAACGCAACGCAGCCGTAACGGCTTACACGGCCGTAAGTCGGTTTAATGCCTACGCAGCCGTTAAAAGAAGCCGGCTGGCGGATGGAACCGCCGGTATCGGAGCCAAGGCTCCAGATTGCTTCGCCTGCGGCAATGGCAGCGGCGCTGCCGCCGGAAGAACCTCCCGGCACACGTTCAAGGTTCCACGGATTGTAGGTTTTATGGAAGTAAGAGCTTTCGGTGGTAGAGCCCATTGCAAATTCGTCCATATTGGTTTTGCCGGTAAAAATGGCGTCATCCGCACGCAGTTTGCTGATAACGTGCGCGTCATAAATAGGCACAACATTGGCCAGCATTTTGCTGGAGCAGGTGGTTAAAAGGCCTTTTGTGCAGATATTGTCTTTAATAGCACCGGGAATGCCTGCCAGCGGAGCGATTTCTTCGCCTGCGGCAATTTTGGCATCAACTTTGGCAGCCTGTGCCAGTGCGTTTTCTTTATCTAAAGTTACATAAGCCTGTACTTTGTCTTCAACTTCGTCAATGCGGCTGTATACGTTTTCGGTAAGCTCCACGGAGCTGATTTCTTTTTTTACCAGCTTGTCATGCAGTTCGTGGGCTGTTAATTTATATAAATCCACAGTTGTTCCTCCTTCTGTTATTCGATTACGCGCGGTACTTTAAAGCCGTCGTTGTATACGGCAGGCGCGTTTTTCAGCGCGTCCTCGTGGGATACGCCCGGTTTTACAACATCCTCGCGGAATGCGTTGCTTATCGGCAGTACGTACGGGGTCGGCTCAATGCCTTCCGTATCAATCTTTTCCAGAATATCGGCATAATTGAGGATTTGGTTAAACTGTTCGGTAAATTTTTCCATTTCGCTTTCCGGAATCGTTAAACGGGAAAGCCCGGCGATGTGTTCAACATCTTTTACTGTTACCTTCATTAGTACGCCTCCTAAAAATTTATGTAAGTTTAATAAATAACCTGTTCTATTATATCACACCGGCGCGGCGTTTTGCACTATTTTGGTAAGCATGTGCTAAACTAATTTGCAAAAATTTTACGCGCCAAAACAAAACCGCCCCTGCGGATAAAGGCAGAGGCAGCTTAAATTTTAATCAAACGAAGTCAAAAAGTTTTCCATGCAGTCTTCCACGCCGCGTTTAACGGCTTTGGCATGGCTGGGTTCGCCGATGCGCCAGAAATTGATGGAGCTGGAAGAACCGATGCCTTCGATGTTCTGGTTGTACAAAAAGCTTTCGTTGTTTACGTCAACGCATTTCAGTTTCATCGTTACCACAGCGCTGTAAGTCTGCGAGCCGACAACAACCATAAAACCGGTTTCGTTTTCGCGCACCGGCAGCAGGCTGATGAAGATAACCCTGTCCGCATCGCAGGCCTTGCCCACAGCGACGAGTTCTTCCAAGGTCGGGGCTTCGCCGTTTTCAAACGGGTGCGCCAGCATGGCTTTTTGCACCGCGTTGCTGCCTGCAATTTTGGTGGGGCTTTTCTTTTTGCCGGGGTATTTTTTCTGCAGCGTTTCCTTAACGGCGTTTACAGCCATCTCGCGGCTGCGGCCTTCAAGGCCGGATACATCGACATACGGCAAAACCGCCACGGTGTAATCTTCCTTGCACTCGGTCAGTTCAAGGCCGGTTTTGGTAAAATGCGTTTCGCCGGTGTCGGCCACGCCTTTGTCGATAGCGTCGATGCTGCTTACTTCCTTTTCCGCCGCAAGTGTGCTGCCGCTAACGCAGAACACCGCCAGCATTACCGCTGCCAAAATTTTGCAAAAGTTTTTCATGTAGCACCTTCCTTAAAATAAACTTGGTTCTTTGTCTTCTTTATTTTCTGCCGCCGGGGCTGCTTCGGCTTCGCCGCGCTCACCCAGCAGGCGTAAAAATTCTGCTTCGTCGATAACGGTTACGCCCAGCTGCTGCGCTTTAGTCAGCTTGCTGCCCGCTTCCGCACCGGCAACAACGTAATCCGTCTTTTTGCTGACGCTGCCCGTCACCTTTGCGCCCACCTGCTGCGCCATGGTCTGCGCCGTCGCGCGGTCCAGCGTCGGCATGGTGCCGGTAAACACCATCGTCTTGCCGTAAAACGGGTGCGCGGTGTCAAGCTCCGCCGCTTCCATTTCCATGTTCACGCCCAGTTCCTTCAGGCGTTCAATCAAATCAATGTTGCCCGGCACGCTAAAGTACGTTACCACGCTTTCGGCAATCTTCGGGCCAATGTCTTCAATAGCGGCAATCTCGTCGGCTTCCGCCGCCATCAGTTTTGCCATGCTGCCAAAGTGCAAGGCAAGTAAGCGCGCCACCTTTGCGCCCACATGGCGGATGCCCAGCGCAAACAGCAGCCTGTCAAGGTTTTGCTTTTTGCTTTCCGCAATGGCGTTTAAAAGATTATCCGCCGATTTGTCGCCCATGCGCTCCAGCGCCGTAAGCTGCGGTTTTGCCAGCAGATATAAATCAGCCGGGTCGCTGATAAGCCCGTTGTCCAGCAGCTGGTTAATCACCGCCGGGCCGCAGCCGTCGATGTCCATCGCGCCCTTGGACGCAAAATGGATTAAGCCTTCGCGCCCCAGCGCCGGGCAGTGCGGATTGGTGCAGCGTATCGCCGCTTCGCCGTTCAGGCGTTCCGTCTTCCAGCCGCATTCCGGGCAAACCGTTGGCATAAAGTATTCTTCTTCCGCGCCGGTGCGTTTTTCCTTCACCACATGCAGCACTTCCGGGATAATTTCGCCAGCTTTGTTGATAACGACGGTGTCGCCGATGCGGATATCCTTACTGCGGATGAAGTCCTCGTTGTGCAGCGTGGCGCGGCTGATGGTGCTGCCGGAAAGTTTTACCGGCGTCAGCACCGCCGTTGGTGTAAGCACGCCCGTGCGCCCCACCTGTATGATGATGTCCTCTAACTTCGTTTCAGCCTGCTCCGGCGGAAACTTAAAGGCAATTGCCCAGCGCGGGTCCTTGCCCGTTGCGCCCAGCATGTTCTGCTGGTACACGGCGTTCACCTTAATTACCGCGCCGTCCGTATCGTAAGCAAGGCTCTGGCGTTTGCCGCTGAATTCCTTAATTTTGGCAATCGCCTCGCGGATATTTTTTACAACGCTGTAGCCTTCGCTGACCTTAAAGCCGTAACCGCGCAGCATGGCAAGGGATTCGGAATGTTTGTCCTTATGCCCTGCGCCGACGCCGTAAGCAAAAAAGCTTAGCTGGCGCCCTGCCGTTACCTTCGGGTCCAGCTGGCGCAGGCTGCCCGCCGCCGCGTTGCGCGGATTGGCAAATTCGTTCTCGCCCGCTTCGCTGCGCTGCTCGTTCAGCTTCATAAACGCATGGCGTGGCATGTAAACCTCGCCGCGCACGTCCAAAAGCTCCGGCACTTCTTCGCCGTCCTTTACGTTCAGCGTCAGCGGAATGGCGCGGATGGTACGCACGTTAGCCGTTACGTTTTCGCCCACTTCGCCGTCGCCGCGCGTTGCCGCACGCACCAGGCGTCCGTTTTCATAAATCAGGCTGCAGGCCAGCCCGTCAATTTTCGGTTCAAACACATATTCAATTTCGCTGCCTTCCGGCAAGCCGCTTTTAACGCGCGCATCAAACGCTTCCAGCTCCTCGTCGCTGAAAGCGTTGCCTAAAGACAGCAGCGGCGTCATATGGCGCACCTGCGTAAATTCCGGGCTTACCTTGCCGCCCACACGGCGCGTGGGGCTGTCCGGCGGCACATCGTCCGGGTATTTTGCTTCAATCGTTTGCAGGCGGCGCATAAGCGCGTCGTATTCAGCGTCGGTAATTTCCGGCGCGTCCATAACATAATATAAAAATTCGTGATGGCGTATTTCGCTGCGCAGCTTCTGCGCTTCGTTCAAGGCTTCTGCCCGCTCTAAATCCATAATGCCCTCCACTTGTTACAACTTTTTCAGTACGGCGTACTTCGTCAGCAGGCTGCGCACACCGGCACCGGCAAAGGCAACCTTAACCTCCTGCCCGTCGTCCGTGTCCTTAACGCTTACAACCATGCCGCTGCCCCATTTGCTGTGGCTTACGCGGTCGCCCGTTTTAAAGCGGTCGCTCGTCCCGGCTCCGGCCGGATATTTGCCCACCGGCATAAAGCTGCGCGGGTTAAAATTGCTGCTCCAGTTGCTGCGCTTTTCAGTTGCCTGTTTAAAATTCTCCAGCGCCGTCGGGCGCGACTGGCGTTTAACGGTTTTAACCAGCTTCGCCGGAATCTCCTGCAAAAAGCGGGACGGAGGGTAAGATACCGTGTTGCCGTAAATCGTGCGCATTTTGGCACTGCTTAAAAACAGCTTCTCCTTGGCGCGCGTAATGCCAACGTAGCACAGGCGGCGTTCTTCTTCCACCTCGTTTTCGTCCATCAGCGTGCGCGCGTGCGGGAAAAGCCCTTCTTCCATACCCGCAAGGAATACTACCGGGAATTCCAGCCCCTTGGAGGAATGCAGCGTCATTAAGGTAATGGCGTCCTCGCCCAGTTCCGCGTCGTCGATATCGGATACCAGCGCCACATGTGCAAGGAAGTTTTCCAGATTGTTTTCTTCATCGCCGTCCGCAAATTCCTGCGCTACGGAAATCAGCTCGTGCAGGTTGTCGATGCGGCTCTGCGCCTGCGGCGTGCGCTCGTTATCCAGTTCTTCAAGGTAGCCGGTGTCGGTCAAAACGCGGTTGATAACGTCCTCTACCGGCGCTTCATTGGCAAGGTTCATCAGTTCAAAAATAGTGCCTGCCAAATCGTCCAGCTTCGTTACAAAACGGTTGCCCAGCCCTTCAATCTGCGCGGCGTTGCTTACCGCTTCAAACAGGCCGATGTTATTGGCATTGGCAAAATCCTGTATCTTCGCCAGCGTTGCGTCGCCGATGCCGCGCTTGGGCACATTGATAATGCGCAACAGGCTCAGCGAATCCGCCGGGTTAAAAATTACGCGCAGGTAAGCGATGATGTCCTTAATTTCCTTGCGCTCGTAAAATTTCAAGCCGCCGACCATGTTATAGCTGATGCCGCTTTTAATCAGCATTTCTTCAAAAATACGCGACTGTGTGTTGGTGCGGTACAGCACCGCCATATCGCCCAGCTTTTTATTTTCGGTGCGCTGCAAATTTTGCAGCTGCTCAATTACAAAACGTGCTTCGTCGCGCTCGTCCGCCGCCTGAAAATAAATAATGTCCGCGCCGCTTTTGTTGTCCGTCCACAAATTTTTCGGCTTGCGGCCGGTGTTATTTTCAATTACCGCGTTGGCAGCGTCCAGAATAATCTGCGTGCTGCGGTAGTTCTGTTCCAGCTTGATAACCTTCGCGTCGGGGTAATCCTTTTCAAAGTCCAGAATGTTCTGGATATCCGCGCCGCGCCAGCCGTAAATGCTCTGGTCCGCGTCGCCCACCACGCAGATGTTGCGGTGTTTTGCCGCCAAAAGCTTTGTTAAAAGGTACTGCGCGTGGTTCGTGTCCTGATACTCGTCCACTAAAAGATAATCAAAGCGCTCCTGGTATTTTTCGCGCACCTCTTTGTTTTCCTGCAATAATCTGATGGAAAGCAGCAGAAGGTCGTCAAAATCCAATGCGTTGTTTAATTGCAGCTTTTCCTGATAACGTGCGTAAATGTCCGCTACCTTCTGCTCGTAAAAATCGCCCGCCTCGCGTGCAAACGCCGCCGCGTCCTGCAAAGCGTTTTTGGCATTGCTGATGCGCGCCAAAATGCCCGAAGGCTGGAAGCGTTTATCGTCAAGGTTCATTTCCTTTAAAACCTGTTTAATCAGATTCTGGCTGTCGGCGGTATCGTAAATCGCAAAATTGCCGCCGTAACCCGGCAGCTTGTCAATCTCCATCCGCAAAAAGCGCGCACAAAAAGCGTGGAAGGTAAACAGCCACACGTCCCTGGCAGCAGCGCCGCTCATGTTGTTCACGCGCTCGCGCATCTCTGCCGCCGCCTTGTTGGTAAAGGTAATTGCCAGAATGCGGTACGGGCGCACGCCCTTTTGCAAAAGGTTGGCCACGCGGCAGGTAAGCACCTTGGTTTTGCCGCTGCCCGCGCCTGCCATAATCAGCATCGGCCCTTCGGTATTTAATACGGCCTCCGCCTGCTGCGGATTAAGCCCATAAGTACAATCAGTCATTCGTTCCTCCGTAAAAACTCATCTATCTAAAATATTCATCAGCGTAACTTTATTATTATTCTATCAAAGGACTGTTTTTCCTGCCAGCATCCCGATAAAATTCCGCCGCAAATTTTGTAAGTTATAACTGATAATATTGTTTATTTTTGGCGTTTTATCAGTTATAACTGATAAAATTTTAAATTCTGCATTGTTTATCAGTTATAACTGTGATAAACTATACTTAACCACCTGTAAGGAGGTAAGTAATATGATAAAACGTGAAGCCTATATGCGCCGCATACGCCCGTTTATCGGCAGCGAGCTTATAAAAGTAATAACCGGTATCCGCCGCTGCGGCAAATCCGTTATGCTGGAACTTATAAAAGATGAAATAAAAACCGGCGGCGTGCCGCAAACAAACATTATCTCCATCAATTTTGAAGATATGCGTTATGCCCATTTATTGAACGCACAGGCACTGCACGATGAAATCCTGAAACGTGTGCAAAACATCAGCGGCAAAGTGTATTTGTTTTTTGACGAAATTCAGGAAGTGGAAAATTGGGAAAAATGTATCAATTCCTTCCGCGTGGAATTTGACTGCGATATTTATATCACCGGCTCCAACGCCAAACTGCTTTCCGGCGAGCTGGCAACCAATCTTGGCGGGCGTTATGTGGAATTTGTTATTTAT
>CASEGD010000030.1 GCA_949287345.1 uncultured Phascolarctobacterium sp.
AAAGGCTGCGGCCCGACGCACCATTTTGTTGATTTGTACAGAAAGGCAGGCATGCTGGAATAATGGAAATGCAGAACCAATTTGGCAAAATTATTGAAGAATTGCAGAAAAAATGTCCGGTAATCCACCACATTACCAACTATGTAACGGTAGAATCCTGCGCCGATGCGGCAATTTGCGCAGGTGCTTCGCCAGTAATGGCTGATGACCCGGAGGAAGTTGAAAACATTACCGTTGGCAGCGATGCTCTTGTATTGAACATCGGCACGATTGACTATAACAAAACCATTGCCATGGAGCGCGCAGCAGCCGCTGCCAAAAAGAAGGGCATACCCGTTGTGCTGGACCCCGTTGGCGCAATGAGCAGCGCCATGCGTTTAAACTTTGCGCTGAAACTGTTGCAGAGCGGCGCAATTACCATTGTGCGCGGCAACTACGACGAATGCAAGGCGCTGATTGACGAAAAAGCGGCCGGGCGCGGCGTGGACGGCATTACGCAGGCCGACGAAGGCGAAAAATTGCAGGCGGCCAAAGCGCTGGCGGCAAAATTTAACTGCGTGGTAGCACTTACCGGCAAGGTTGACTATGTAAGCAACGGCAAGCAGGTGCTGGTTTTAAACGGCGGCAACGAAATGCTGAAAAAAATTACCGGCGCAGGCTGCATGACTACAACTTTGTGCGCCTGCTGCGCGGCCGTTTGCAAGGATTACATGACGGCGGCGGCACTGGGCGTTGTAATTATGGGGCAGTCTGCCGAACTGGCTGCAGGCTTTATGGAAAAGAAAGACGGCCCGGGCATGTTTAAAACACGCCTGTTTGACGGCATTTACCACGTTACAGGCAAATGGAATTTAATTAACCTTAAGCCGGAAGAAAGAATGAATTGATATGAAACCGGTTTTGGATTACAGGGTTTACCTTGTTACGGACACAGTTTATTTTAACGACGGCAACATCTGGAACAAAATGGAAGCGGCATTGCGCGGCGGCGTTACACTGGTGCAGTACCGCGATAAAACGCAGGAAAGCCGCATTTTGTACGAGCGCGCGCTGAAAATGAAAGCGTTGTGCGATAAATACAACGTATCTATGCTGGTTGACGACCGTGCTGACATTGCTTTTGCTGTCGGTGCGACAGGCGTGCATGTCGGGCAAAGCGATTTGCCTGCGGAAGTAGCGCGCCGAATGCTTGGCGCAGATGCAATTATCGGTGTATCGGCGCACAGCGCCGAAGAAGCATTGGCGGCGGAAGCCGCAGGGGCTGATTACCTTGGCTGCGGCGCAGTGTACCCGACCGGTACTAAAAAGGATACGTCCGTTATCGGCGTTGAAGGTTTAAAAGCCATCAGCGCGGTGACAAAGCTGCCATTTGTAGGCATCGGCGGCGTAACGCTTGCCAATTACAATGATGTGCTTAACGCCGGTGCAGACGGCGCAGCCATAGTCAGCTCTATTTTAAGCGCAAACGACATTGAAAGCACTGTGCAGAAATTTGTGCAGCTTTCTTTGAAAAATAATATATAATTTTGAAAAAATAGTATATAATTAAGTTAAGATTTAATGCCGTTTTGGTTGGTTACAGTAAAACTAATATTGTTGCCTGCTAAAACGGCATTTGTGCTAAAATTGGTGAGAAAAATTAATTGGTTTAGCTAATATAGATTTTATACATTACTTAATTAAATGGTGGTGATTTATTACTATGAAACAGCAATTTATATCTGGAATAAAATTAGGTTTTATTATAGCGTTTTTGCTAACAAGTTATGTAATGTTATGATGGTATTTGGGAGCCACTGAAGTTCAACGCTGTAGTTTAGGCTACAGCTTTTTTTATTTTGCCCGTTGTTTAATATTTTGATATAATATTATTATAAGTGTTTTTTCGGAGGTGATTGGATGTTGCTGGATACGGTGCTGCTTGTGGCAGGTGTTGTTTTGATTGGGCTTGAGCTTGTTGTGCCGGGCGGAATTTTGGGCGCGGTCGGTTTTGTGTCGATGATGGCAGGCTTTTATTATTTTCTCGGCGGCGGTTGGGATGCGTTTGTAATCGTCGGCGGTACGGTGGCAGTGCTGGCTGCAATCTGCGCGCTGCTGTTCTGGCTTGTGCCGTCGTCATTAAGCTGGAACCCGTTTGTACTGCGTGAAAAGCAGAAGAACAGCGAAGGCTATACCGGTGCCGGTGATTATTCCGCTTATCTTGGCAAAAAGGGCAAGGTAATTGCGCCGCTGCGTCCGGCAGGTACCGCCGTTATTGACGGTGAGCGTGTGGACGTTGTCAGCTTTGGCGATTACATAGACAAGGACGCTGAAATTGAGGTTGTTAAAATTGAAGGCAGTAAGCTGCTTGTTAAGCAGATAAATAACTGAAAGGATGTGCATTAAATGGATTTGTTACTGAGCTTTTTATTCAGCGGCGGGCTGATTTCCGTAATTATCATCATCGCCGTTATTGCGTTGTTTTTTAATTTTGTGCCGCTGGGATTATGGATTTCGGCCATCGCTGCCGGTGTCAACGTCGGCATTTTCAATTTAATCGGCATGCGTCTGCGCCGCGTTCCCGCTTCGCAGATTGTGCTGCCGCTTATTAAGGCCAACAAGGCAGGCATGGACGTTAACGTCAACCAGCTGGAGGCGCATTATCTGGCAGGCGGCAATGTTGACCGCGTTATCGACGCTTTAATTGCCGCGCACCGTGCGCAGATTCCCCTGACTTTTGAGCGCTCCTGCGCTATCGACCTTGCAGGCCGCAACGTGCTGGAAGCCGTGCAGATGAGCGTTAACCCGGAGGTTATCGAAACGCCGGTAGTTTCCGCAGTTGCCAAAAACGGCATTGAACTGAAAGTTAAAGCGCGTGTTACCGTGCGCGCCAATATCGACAGGCTTGTCGGCGGCGCAGGAGAAGCAACCATTATCGCCCGCGTAGGCGAAGGCATTGTTACCAATGTTGGTTCTGCCAGCAGCCACACCGACGTGCTGGAAAACCCGGATTACATTTCCCGCACCGTACTGGCAAAAGGTTTGGACGCCGGTACTGCGTTTGAAATTCTCTCGATTGATATTGCGGACGTCGATGTAGGACGCAACATCGGCGCAGCTTTGCAGACAGACCAGGCGGAAGCCGACAAACGCATTGCACAGGCCCGTGCGGAAGAACGCCGCGCCATGGCCGTTGCCAAAGAACAGGAAATGAAAGCCTACACGCAGGAAATGCAGGCCAAAGTTGTGGAAGCAGAAGCCAAAGTACCTGCCGCACTGGCGGATGCACTGCAAAACGGCCGCCTTGGCGTGATGGATTATTACCGCATGAACAACATCAACGCCGATACCGATATGCGCAAAATGATTGCCGGTACGGAACAGGACATGGAAGTTGACAAAAACCCCGTTCAAAAATAAATGAGGGATAACTATGGATTTTGAAGATTTAAAGGGCTTATTCCCTTTACTGATATTCATTTTGACGATTGTCATTGATAAATCGTCACGCCGTAAGCGCAAAAAAGAACGCGGGCATTTCCCGCCGCTGCCGGATATTGAGCAGCCGCAGGAAGCAGAGCCCCAGCCTGAAATTAAGGCAGAGCGCAAAACCGGCAAAGTGTATGAGGAAGCTCCGCAGCCCCAAAAGCAGGAAGAAAAAATCCCGTGGTATGTGGAGTTTCCCGAAGATAAAAAAGCAAAACAGCAGGGCAGGGTTTACCACGAACAGCCCAAAGAGCAGAAAACATTTCCGGTTTACAAGGAACCGGTGTTTGTGCCGCAGCCGGCGCAGGCTGCGTTTAAACCTGTGGCTGCCATGCCTGCCGTCAAACCCAAAAAGCCGCTGTTTGACGGGCGCATGACCCGCAAGCGCGTGCTGGACGGTTTTGTAATGGCGCAGATACTTGATAAGCCTCGTGCCTTAAAGCCTTATACCGAACCGTATTAAGCATTTATATAAAACTGAATAGAGGCGATACTATGCTGGAAAAAATTGATTTGAAGCAAAAATTAAAAAAGGACGAGTACGACAAAAAGATGGACCAGTACGGCGATTTGCTGGGCAAATTGCAGCGCGAATGCCGTGAAGCCAAAATACCGGTTATCATTCTGGTTGAAGGCTGGCGCGGAGCCATGCGCACGGATATCATCAACGAGATGATGCAGAAAATGGACTCCCGCGGTTTCAAGGTTTTTTCTGCGTCCAAAATGACGGAAGAACAGCGTAAGCAGCCGTTTTTTACCAGCTTCTGGAAACAGCTGCCGTCCTATGGCAACATCGCCGTTTACCACCGCAGCTGGTACTTTTTGAAAAACGAACATGTCGTTGCCGACAAAAGCCAGGTAGGGCACTGGCTTAACACGTCTTATTCGCATATCCGCGCGTTTGAAAAACAGCTTACCGATGACGGCTACGTGCTTTTGAAATTCTTTGTGCATGTTTCCAAAAAACAGCAGAAGGAAAACATGGAGAAGCTGAACAAAATCTACGGCAAAAACTGGAAGAAGCTGGACGTTGAAGAACACGACGATGCTGATTACGACAAATTCATCAACGCTTACGAAGAAATGTTTGCCGAAACGGATACCGAAAACGCGCCGTGGCATTTAATTGCCGGTGACGATGAGCGTTTTGCTACCGTGCAGATTGTGGAAAGCATTGTAAAAACCTTGCAGAACGCACTGGCAGCGGCAGAAATCAGAGCGCAGCACCGCAACATTATTTTGCCGCCGCGCCATGTAGCGCTGAACAATGTGCTGGAAAAAGTTGACCTCACCAAATCGCTGACCAAAGAAGAATACAAGGCAGAATTTGCCAAATGCCGCGAAAAATTAAAACAGCTGCAGCTGGATTTGTACGAAGCGCAGCGTTCGCTGATAGTCGCCTTTGAAGGCTGGGACGCAGGCGGCAAGGGCGGCGCGATTAAACGCCTGGCAAGGTCGCTGGACCCGCTTGGATACGCCGTTAACCCCTATGCAGCGCCGAACCCGGTTGAAAAACAGTTCCACTACATGTGGCGTTTTTGGATTAAAATGCCGCGCGCGGGTGAAATTGCTATTTTTGACCGCACCTGGTACGGGCGCGTAATGGTTGAACGCATTGAGCATTTTGCCACCGACGCCGAATGGCAGCGCGCTTACGGCGAGATTAACGAAACGGAAGCGCAGTGGGCGGAACACGGCACTATTGTGTGCAAGTTCTGGCTGCAAATTGATAAGGACGAACAGTACAAACGCTTTAAAGAGCGCGAAAACGACCCTGAAAAAGAATGGAAAATTACCGAAGAAGACTGGCGCAACCGCGATAAATGGGATGCCTACGAAGCGGCTGTCAACGAAATGCTTATCCGCACCAGCACGGACTATGCGCCGTGGACTGTGGTTGAGGGCAATTCCAAATACTATGCCAGAATCAAGGTTTTGAAAACCGTTATCGAAGCCATTGAAAAAGCTATAAAATAAGAGGTTTTACGTTTGACTTGGGAATTAAAGAATAAAATTTTAGAAACGCTGGCAAAAGAAACAGGCGCGCAGTGCTTTGCACCGGGGGCAAGGCGCGCCTTTGCCTTTGTGTACCCCAACAGCTATAAAGTAGGCATGTCCAACCTTGGTATGCACATTTTGTATCAAATTATCAACGCGCGCGGCGATACGGCCTGCGAGCGCTTTTTCCTGCCGGATAATAAAACGCTGGCAGAATATAAACGCACGCGCACGCTGCTGATGAGCATGGAAACGCAGCGCCAGCTGAACGAATTTGAAGTTATCGGCGTAATAATGTCCTTTGAAATGGATTACGCCAATCTTTTAACGATGCTGCAAATGAGCAATATCAAACTGCACGCCGCAGACCGCAACGACAAAGAGCCGCTGGTGGTTATCGGCGGGCCGTGCGCAACCTTTAACCCGGAACCGCTGGCTGAAGTAGCCGATGTTTTTGTTATCGGCGAGGGCGAAGAAGTTATTAACGATTTGCTGGATACCGTTTATGCCGCCAAAGCGGAAGGTTTAAGCAAGGAAGCAATGCTTGTGCGCCTGGCGCAGATTGAAGGCTTGTATGTGCCGCGCTTTTACACGCCGCAGTATGATGCTGACGGTAATTTTTGCGGCATGGAACATGACACGCGCGTACCGGAAACAATAAAACGCCGCTGGGTACGCGATTTGGATAAATACCCCAATACCTCGGCAATCCTGACTTCGGAAACGGAGTTTCAGAATATGTTTATCGCCGAAGTGGCACGCGGCTGCGGCAGGCATTGCCGTTTCTGCATGGCTGGGTACTGCTTCCGCAAACCGCGCGCACGCAATTATGATTTGCTGCTGCAAAAAATCCTGAACCGCCCGGCAGTTTCTGCCAAGGTTGGTTTAATGGGCGCTGCGGTCTCCGATTATCCGCAGATACACGAGCTGACGGCTGCGCTGATTGAAAACAAAGTGCCGTTTACCTGTGCATCCCTGCGGGCAGATACTTTGGACGAGCTTTTGGCGCAGGCGCTGGCACAAAGCGGGCAGCAGACAATGACCGTTGCCCCTGAAGCGGGCAGCGTTAAAATGCGCAACATTATAAACAAGGGCATTACCGAAGACGATATTTACAAAGCTGTAACGCTTGCGGCGGCCAGCGGCATGAAAAATGTAAAGCTGTATTACATGATAGGCTTGCCGCAGGAGGACGACGCCGATATTGCCGAAATGATTGAAATGGTGCAGCGCATCCGCCAGAAGATGGACGAGGTGGGCAATAAGGGCGAACTGATAATTTCCGTCAATGCCTTTGTGCCGAAGCCGTTTACGCCGTTTCAGTGGTCGCCGCTTTGCAATACCAAAGTGCTTAAAAAACGCTTTAAAATGCTGGAGGACGCTTTCCGCAAAGCCAAACACATCAAGCTGCTGACGGAATCTTTAAAAGAAACTGTTTTGCAGGCAGCACTGGCGCGCGGGGACAGGAACACCGGCCGCTATTTATTGCAGGCTTTTGAGGAAGGCATTACCTTAAAACAGTCTTTAAAGAATGACCGCATTGATATAGAAGATCTGGCGGAAGCCGAATACGAACCGGGTGCGCCGCTGCCGTGGAAGCACCTTGACATGGGCTTTAAGGAAGCCTATCTGATTAGAGAATGGGAGAACGCCAAAGCTCAGCGTTTTACGCCGATGTGTTTTGACGGCTGCAAGCGCTGCGGCGTATGTGGAGATTAAGATGGACGGATTTACACTGCAAAATAAAAATAACGTCTGGTTCGGCAGTTTTAGTGCTTTTATGCAGGCAGGTTTCGGCAACGCTTTCAGCTGCCGCCTGCATGGCGAAAGCAGCCTTGTACCGGGCTGGTTTAACCTTGCTTTGCACGTTGGCGACGACGCTGAAAAAGTTTTAAGCAACCGCCAAAAATACGCTGCTACTTTGGGCGTTGCTGCCAGTAAATTTACCTGCTGCGAGCAGGTGCACGGCGACGTTGTTGCCGTTATTGACGAAGCAGCTGCAGGCAAGGGCGCGCTGGCTTACGCCGATGCCGTTAAGGGTACGGACGCGCTGGTAACAAACCTTACCGATGTGCCGCTGCTGTTATTTTTTGCGGACTGCGTGCCGGTAATTTTTGCCGACCCCGTTACGGGCTGCATCGGCCTTGCACATGCGGGCTGGCGCGGAACCGTTGCGGATATCGCGCAGAAAACGGTGCAGAAAATGCAGGAAGCTTTCGGTGCCAGGCCGCAGGATATTATTGCGGGCATCGGGCCCTGTATCGGCAGCTGCTGTTACGAAGTGGACGATACCGTGTACAATGCCGGTAAAAAACACGCAGAATGTTTTACGCCCAAAGGCAACGGCAAATACATGGCGGATTTACCCGAATGGAACAGGCAATCGCTGCTGGAAGCGGGCGTGCTGCCGCAGCATATTTACCGCGCCGGAATCTGCACGGAATGCAATAAGGAGCTGTTTTTCTCCTATCGCGCCGAGGGCGGCAAAACCGGACGCATGGGCGTAACTATTTGGAAATGCCAAAAAGGATAAATTATATTAACGGCGAATATAAAACCTTTAGGGGGTCTTTATATTGTTACAGGAAAATTTAAAGAATGTACAAGCCAAAATAGATGCCGCGCTGGCAAGGCGCAGCGAAGAAAAAATTACCGGCAGCGCCGTAACGCTGGTGGCGGTAACCAAAAACCACCCGGCGGACGTTATTACCGAAGCGTTAAGCCTTGGCGTAACCACCATCGGCGAAAACCGCGTGCAGGAAGCCAAAGCCAAACGCGAAATGCTCGGCGCGGTGGGCAGGTGGCATTTAATCGGCCATTTGCAGACCAACAAAGCCAAACAGGCAGTTGCCATTTTTGATATGATTGAATCGGCGGACAGCCTGCATTTAATGCAGAAGCTGGACGAAGAAGCCGCCAAAGCGGGCAAGGTGCAGGAGGTTTTACTTCAAATCAACATCGCCCGCGAGGAGCAGAAAACCGGCTTCAGCCCCGAAGATTACGCAGCAATCCTGCCGCAGCTGGACAGCTTTAAAAACCTGCATGTGCGCGGTTTAATGGTCATCGCGCCTGCGGCGGATAACCCTGATGACATACGCTGGGTATTTGCGGATGGCTACAAGCTGTTTTGTGAACTGAAACAGCAGCGTCCCGATATCGACACGCTTTCGATGGGCATGACGCACGATTACGAAGTTGCCGTTGAAGAAGGCGCTAACATGGTGCGTATCGGCACGGCGCTTTTCGGCCAGCGTGATTACAGTTTAAAATTTTAACTTGAGGTGATAAATTTTATGAAGTTTTTGGACAAAATTTCCGAAGCGCTTGGTTTATACGAGGAAGAAGAAGAATTAATCGAAGAATCCGTAAACGAGGAGCTGGAAGAAAAGCCTAAAAAAAGTTTCTTCAGCCGCAAACCTGCAGCGGAAAAAACTGTTGTACCGGTAAAACAGCCTGAACCGGAACGCAAAACGCTGTTTAAACAAAAAACGGCAGCAGCGCCGAAGCCCGCTTCTAAAACCATCTCCATCCCGATGGCGCAGAAACAGGTTAAGGTTGTTGTGCTGGAGCCCGTATCTTTCGACGATTCGCAGAAAATTGCCGATTACCTGAACGGCAGCCAGCCGGTTGTTGTTAATTTTGAAGCTACCGACAAGGTTATCATGAAACGCATGACCGACTTTATCAGCGGCGTGGTTTATGCGCTTGGCGGCAGCATGAAAAAAATCGGGCACAATATTTTGGTATGCGCGCCTAAAAACGTGGATATCAACGCCGATGACAACATTTATGACGAAAGAGGTGGCCAGCCTTGGAAAAAATAACCGCTAAAACGGGGCGCATTGCTTTTATCGGCGGCGGCATGATGGCGGAAGCCATTTTAAAAGGCATGCT
>CASEGD010000031.1 GCA_949287345.1 uncultured Phascolarctobacterium sp.
AAGAAGTTTATTGCTGTGCTGCCTGCTTGTTACGGCGGCTGTGCCTGCGTGGGCAGAGCCGGTGGACAGCGTGCAGGTGCGCATTACCGATAACGGCGGTACCAGCTGCGTGCTGCTCGACAGGATGTCCAGAAGCATGCAGGTAGTGGCAGAACAGCTTTTTCTCGATAAGGACAGCGTCAACATCAATGCCGCGCGCGGTGATTACGAGCGTTTGCTGGCAGAAGTGGGCGACCGCGTGCTGACAGGCTACCGGATGGAAAGCGTCAGCGTAAGCGCGGGCAGCATTACTGCTATTGATATGCGCGTTGCGCCGTGGAGCGCAGCCGTTGACGACGTGTTTGTGGATTTGCAGTTTTCCGGCGTTGAGCCGGGCACGGCGGAGTTTTTAAAAGAACGCCTGCCCCAGCTGCAAAACAGAATAGAAAATATTATTAAAGGTTCTTCCGTCGATGCGAGCGATTGGGCGGGCGGCATACTGCGCCGTTTAGTGCGCAGCGAGGTAGAGGAAAAACTGCCGGAGTTCAAGGCAGCTGTCGATGTTGTCCGTGAGGACGACCGCACGGTGGTGCAGGTGGTAATTTACCCGGTAGGCCAGCTGGTGCAGAACGTCGATTATTCCATGACTTCGGAATCGATACCGAACCTTTTGCTGCTGGATTTAAAACAGCGCTACGCCCAAAAGGCGGACGCTTTGCGCGGGCTGCCGGTAGAATATGTCAAACGCCATCAGGCGGAACTGGAAAACCTGCTTTTAACAGATTTGCAGAACGAAAAATCCGTAAAGCTGCACAATCTGGCACCGGCCGTTAAACTTGTGCCGGGCGGCACGCTGGGCGTGGAAATAAACATGGGCTCGGATAAATACAAAATCTGGTTCGAGGGTTACGGCGATATCGGCCGCGACGAGGATAATATTTCCGGGCGCGCCCATTTTGGCAAGTTCATTTCTGACCGCGATGAAATTTTCGGCGAAGTCGGCGTGACGCTGGATGATGTGGACTGGGATTTTTCCGCAGGCTACGCAAGGCACTGGGGCAAGGCAACGCTCAGTTATATGCGCCGAAGCCCTGACGCTGAAAACGTTTTCCGCGGCGAGTATGATTTTACCAGCAAATGGCGCCTGCGCACGGAATATTTCAGTGATACGGATACGACGGAAATTGCCGTGCGTTACAGAATCCACGAATTTTTGAGCGCTGAATACGTTTATTCCAACGACAAGCCTTATTTCCGCATCGTGGGAAATTTATAGGCATTAGTTGAAAGATAAACGCAGGGCTGATATAATTAAAAATATAATTACATTTGAAAGCAGGGATATTTATTATGATGCAGCAATTACGCAATCCGAAAAATGTAAAAATGATCTCTTTGTTTGTTGCCGCAATCTTCGTACTCAGCTGCTTTGCCATCACGGTGCAGCAGGGCACTTTCAGCAGCATCGCTTCGGCGGCTTCCTCCGAATCCGCTATCGGCGTGGTTAATTACCAGATGCTCCTGTCGCAGTCCCCGGACATTGCCGGTGTGCAGGAAGCAATGAAAGAAGAAATTGCAACGCAGCAGAAAAATTTTGACGAAAAAAGCAAGGATATGAACGATACCGAAAAACAGCGTTACTACCAGCAACTGCAGGAAGTAATCGCCAACCGCGAAAAGGAACTGATGGAACCTGTGTTCCAGAAAATTGAAGCAGCCATTAAAAAAGTTGCCGATAAAAAAGGCTTGGCGGTTGTAGTTGAAAAAAATACCGTAGTTTACGGCGGTCTCGATATTACTGACGAAGTAGCGAAAACCTTGCAAAGCGGAAAATAATCTGACGGGACCCCAAGCGGGTCCTGTTTGCTGTAAGGCTATGAGAGGAAGATAGTATGCGTTATCTGCAAATTGCATTATTGATGTTCATAGCCGTATTTTGCGTAAGCGCCTGCGGCAGTCTGCCCGGCTCGGGTGAAAAGATTGCCTATCTTAACTGGGAGGAAGCGGTTAAAAGCCATCCGCGCCATGAAGCGTTAAAGCAGGGCAAGGCGGAATATGACAAGCTTTTAGCTTACCGCGACCAGCAGGCGGACATTGCCCGCAAGCAGATTCAGGGTCTGGCGCTTTTGCAGAAGATTAAGCAGAACAGCAAAAGCAGTTATTACGAAGCCGATTTCCGCACNGCGGCCGAAGCCGATGAAATACTGGCGGCGGAACGCGAAAGCATCGAAAAGGATTACCAGCTGCGGATGTTCAATATCCGTTTGCAGCTGGAAGCGGTGCGCATGAAGCCGGAACAGCGTCAGGCATTGCAGGATGAGCTGCACGCTATCCGCATGGAAATGGACGGCAGGCTGGCGCAGTTAAATCAGCGCAAGGCTGAAATTATTGCCGAAAAGACAGCGCCGGAACGCGAAGCCATGCAGCAGCGCATAGCGGCTTACGCCGATGAACTGCGCGGCGAACTGCAGGGCAGGCTGCGGGACGATATCGCCAAAGACGATAAGGATTTGCAGCAGGGACCGGAGGCTTTCGGCAAGGTGCTGGAGGTTATAGACAAACGCCTGGATAAGATTAAAGAAGGCAATGACAAAATTGCCGGTGAAATCAGGCATGACATTGAAAGCAAAGTGGCGTACCTTGCCAAAGAGCGCGGCTACACCATTGTTTTTAATAAAGTTAAGGTTAATGTAAAGGCTGACGATATTACCAAAGAGGTTGTATCCGAGCTTAAAAAATCAAAATAACGGGAGCGAATAAACATGAAAAAACAAATTATTGCCGGTTTACTTGCAGCGACTGCGTTGTTATCCTTTGGCTGCTCCGGCCGCAACGCCGAATTTGGCGTGGTTGACATGCGTGCCGTGGAAAGCGAAGCCGCAGTTGTAAAAACCGTGCAGGAGGAAGTAACCACCAAAGGCAAAGCCCTGCAGGAGGAAATGAATGCCGCATTGGAAGGCAAAACCGGCGAGGAGCGCCAGAAAGTGATGGAGGACTTTACCTCCAGAATGAATGTTGTCCGCTCCGAAGCGCAGAATAAATTAAAAGCCAGCCTTGATACGGCTTTGAACGAAGTTGCCAAGGAAAAAGGCCTGGGCGCTGTTTTGATTAAAGATGCCGTTCCGCAGGGCGGCGTTGATGTTACGCAGGACGTAATTGCCAAAATGAAATAAAACCGGTGAAAGGGCGGGCGGCAGGGTCGTCCGCTTTTTAAATAGCCGGATTGTACAGGAGGCTGCAAAATGGAAAAAACTGTCCGTGAATTAGCAGAATTTTTGCATGGCAAGCTTGAAAACGACGCGCCGGAATTAAAGGTAACCGGCGTTAACGGGCTGGTTGAAGCCGGTCCGCAGGATATTTCCTTTGCTGTGCCGCCCCATGTGGAGCACTGCCATTTAAGCAAAGCCGGTGTTATGGTGCTGGGCTTTGACGACCCGAAGCTGCCGGATAACCGTCCGGTCATCCGCGTGGAGAACCCGCGTGCCGCTTTTGCCGCATTGCTGGAATTGTTCCGCCACAGGGCTGAGGTTGAACGCGTTGTCAGCGACAGGGCTTATGTCGCACCGACGGCGAAAATCGGTAAAAACGTAGCTGTTATGCCTTTTGCCTATATTGATGAAGGTGCGGAAATCAGCGACGGCACTGTAATTTACCCGCATGTCTATGTAGGCAAAAATGTAAAGGTCGGCGCTGACTGCCTGTTCTATCCCAGCGCTACCATCCGCGAGGGCTGCGTGCTGGGCAATAAAATTGTTTTGCAGTCCGGCGCTGTTATTGGCGGCGACGGCTTTGGCTATATTACCGATAAAACCACCGGCAAGCACAGCTTTGTTTTGCAGGCGGGCAATGTGGTGCTGGAGGACGAGGTCGAAGTCGGCAGCAACTCCTGCATCGACAGGGCAACTGCAGGCAGCACGGTAGTGGGCGCAGGCACCAAGATTGATAACCTTGTGCATCTCGGCCATAACGACGTGCTGGGCAAAAACTGCCTGGTTGTGGCGCATGTCGGCATCAGCGGCAGCGTAACCGCCGGTGATAACTGCGTCTTTGCCGGCCAGGTCGGCACGGTCGGCCATATTACCATCGGCAATAACTGCCAGTTTGCGGGCAGAACGGGCATTACCCACAATATTCCGGACAATTCCGTCTGCGCGGGCTTCCCGGCACAGCCGTATAAAGAATGGCTGAAGCAGGAGGCTAACCTGCGCAAGGTTGGTGACCTTGTGAAAAAGGTTAAGGAGCTGGAAAAAGCTCTGGCCGAATTAAAGAAATAATTTGCAGGACGTGTTTTAGTTGATTGCGTATCATATTGTTAAATTTTTCAGCTGGCTGATGTGCGTTTCGCCAAAGTTTATCCGAAACGGCGTGGCACACTTTTTAGGCAGCGTGGCTGTTATGGCTACGCCTGCGTGGCGCCTTAAAATGGCAGCTGCCAATGTGCAGGAATGCCTTGGCGTTGACGAAAGGCGCGCGCGGCAGATTGCAGAAGACAGCCTGCACCGCTTCGGCAGGATGATTGTGGAGGTTATGCGCTTTCCGCTTTTGAAGCCGGAGAACATTGACCAGCTGGTGACGGTGGAAGGGCTGGAATACCTGGAAGCCGCTTATAAAGAAAATAAAGGCGTTATTATGGCGACCGGCCATTTTGGCAACTGGGAGCTTCTGGGTGCGACGGTGGCATTGCACGGCTATCCGATGCTGAGCATCACGCGCAAGCAGAACAACGGGCAGATGGACCGCTTCATTAACGAGTACCGCGAGATGGTAGGGCAGAAGGTTGCTTACAACCGAGGCAAAAGCGGGCTTTTAGCCATCAGCCGCATGCTGAAGGAAAAGCATTTGCTTGGCGTTTTGTTTGACCAGGACACCAACGACGACGGCGTGGAAATTGACATTTTCGGCAAGAAGTGCATTACGCCTTACGGGCCGGCGGTGCTTTCGCGTTTGTACGGTTCGCCGATACTGCCGATTTTTATGCACAATAACCCTGACGGCACGCTGCGCGCGAAGATTTACCCGCCGCTGTATACGCCGAAGACCAAAAATAAAGAGCAGGATTATTACGATGTTACCAAGGAACTCATCACGGTGCTGGAACACGAGATTATCGAAAACCCGCCGATGTGGTTCTGGGTGCATGACCGATGGAAGGACGGCCGGCAGCGTTTTGCCGGTAAAAAATAAACTTGCAGACAGGAGGAGAAGTATGCCGAACAAAGAATATCAGCAGACTTTAGCCAGAAAAATATCGCATACAGGCATCGGGCTGCACTCCGGCAAGGATGTGCTGATTACCCTGTGCCCGGCGGAAGTTAACACCGGCATTGTTTTTGTGCGTACCGATTTGCCGGACAGGCCGGAAATCCCTGCGCTGCCGGAAAACGTAACTTCAACCCTGAGGGCGACGACTTTAAGCGCGGGCGGCGCGGAAGTTTTTACGGTTGAGCATTTGATGGCGGCGCTTTCGATGATGCACATCGACAACTGCCGTATTGAAATGTCTTCGCCGGAGCCGCCGGTAACGGATGGCAGCGCCGCTGTGTTCTGCGATTTGATTTTGCAGGCAGGGCGCGTGGAGCAGGAGGCGGAGCGTAAGGTTTACGCCGTGCCGCAGTCCTTTGCCGTTTACGAAGACGACAAATATATTACCGTGCAGCCGTACGACGGTTACCGCATTTCCTTCGTTTCCATGAACCCGCATCCCAAACTGGGCACACAGTATTTTGATGTGGAGCTGACGGAAGAAAGCTTTTTGAAGGAAATCGCGCGGGCGCGCACCGTGGGCTTTATGCACGAGATTAAACAGCTGCAGGCTATGGGCCTTGGCCTTGGCGGCAGCATTGAAAATGTTGTAATTTTTGATGAAGATAAGGTACTGTCCGAAATGCGTTTTGATGACGAGCTTATCCGCCACAAAATTTTGGACGTTATTGGTGATTTGTATCTGCTTGGGCCGATTAAAGGTCATGTCATCGCGGTTAAATCCGGGCATGCGTTTAATTCGAAACTCGCTAAACAAATCAAAGCTCATCAGTTAAAGGAGGAAGCAAAATGACCGTTTTAGAAGCAAGTGAAATTCAGAAAATTATTCCCCACCGTTACCCGATGCTGCTGGTTGACCGCATTATCGAGCTGGAACCTATGAAACGCGCCGTGGGAATTAAAAATATTACCATGAATGAAATGCAGTTTCTGGGTCATTTCCCGGGCGACCCGATTATGCCGGGCGTGCTGATGATTGAAGCCATGGCTCAGGTTGGCGGCGTAGCCCTGCTGTACCCCGAAGAAAACCGCGGCAAAATCGCAGTGTTCGGCAAAATCGACAATGTGCGTTTCCGCAAACAGATTATCCCCGGCGACCAGGTTGTTACCGAAGCGATTATTACCAAAATCCGCGGCAACATGGGCGTTTGCGAATGTAAGGGCAGAGTTGACGGCAAGGTTGCCTGCGAATGCGAATGCACCTTTGCCATTATGGACCCGAAACAATAATTTACCAAAATACGTTAAATTTTGCTGAAATAATTAGTAAAAAGGCGTATTTGGCAGTTAACCGCCTCTGAAAGCTGATTTTGAAGGGTAAAAATATAATACGGTTTGCCGAATATAGATATTAGGTTGCAAATCGGTATATAAGAATTTGCAGATTAAAATGAGCGGTTAATTTTGAGGAGTGAATATGATGAATTCGGTAATTATGCCTGTACATAACATTCATCCGACGGCGATTGTCCATCCCAATGCCAAAATCGGCAAGAACGTGGAAATCGGGGCGTATGCGGTTGTCGGCGACGACGTTGTCATCGGCGACGGCTGCAAACTCTACCCGCATGCCGTTATCCATGAACACACCACGGTTGGCAAAAACTGTGTGTTCTTCCCGGGCTGCTCCATCGGCGCAGTTCCGCAGGATTTAAAATTTGCCGACGAGTACAGCTCTACCATTATCGGCGACGGCTGCGTGTTCCGTGAATGCACGACCGTTAACCGTGCTACCGGCGAGGGCAATAAAACCATTATCGGCAATAACCTTTTAATGATGGCATACACCCATGTAGCGCATAACTGCGTGGTTGGCAATAACGTAATCATGTCCAATGTGGCAACGCTGGCAGGGCACGTAACCGTTGAGGACCGTGCTGTTATCGGCGGGCTTGCCGCTGTACACCAGTTCTGCAAAATCGGCCGCAACGCCATGATTGGTGGGCAGGCTCATGTTAATCAGGATGTGCCGCCGTTTATGATTGTTTCCGGCCAGCCGGCTTATGTTTTCGGTTTGAACAGCGTCGGCATTGCGCGCGCAGGTATTCCGCAGGAGGAACGCAGCCAGCTGAAAAAGGCTTTCCGCATTCTGTACCGCAGCGGTTTGACCTTGCAGGAAGCTATCGCCACCATGGAACACGAACTGGACAGCTGCGAGCCGGTTGAACATTTAATGCGCTTTTTACGTACCGCAGAGCGCGGCATTTTAAGAACCCCGAAAAAATAAGGTGGTGCTTTGATGGAAACTGAAATTCTCGGCATCCTTTCCGGTATCGGGCATTTGCCGGTCGATGTTGCCAAATCGGCCAAAGAACGCGGCTGCCGCATTGTGGCTATCGGCGTTGTGCCGGATATTGACCCGGAGCTGCCGGAAGTTGCCGATGTTTATTATGATATCCACATCGGTAAAATCGGAAAAATTATTTCCACTTTAAAAAAGAATAATGTCAAAATCGTAACCATGATTGGCAAGGTTACGAAGGAAATTTTATATAAAAAAGGCGCAATCATTCCCGATATGCGTGCCATTAAAATTTTGTCGTCCGTGCCGGACCGCAAGGACGATACGATTATGAACGCCATTGTGGCGGAATTGCAGAGCGAAGACATCTTCGTTATGGACCAGACTTACCTGATTAAGCCGCTTATGCCGGGGCCGGGCGTGCTGACAAAACGCCAGCCGACGCCGGAGGAACTTGCAGACATGGACTTCGGCTATAAAATGGCGAAGGAAATCGGGCGTCTTGATATCGGGCAGACCGTTGTTGTAAAAAATATGGCGGTTATGGCTGTTGAAGCTATCGAAGGCACCGACGCCTGCATTTTGCGCGGCGGCAAGCTGGGCAAGGACGCCGTTGTTGCCAAAACCGCGAAACCTACGCAGGATGACCGCTTTGACGTGCCGGGTGTCGGCACGAAAACCATTCAGTCGATGATTGAATCCGGCTGCAAGGCGCTGGTAATTGAAGCGGGGCACACGCTTTTGACGGAGCGCGAAGCGGTAATTAAACTGGCCGACGAGTACGGAATTACGATTGTGTCAAAATAAAATGAAAAATAATTGAGAAAAAACGCAAGGCTGGACGTAAAGTCCGGCCTTTTTGTGTTATAATATATAATGAGTTGGTATGCAATAAACTAAAACAGATAGAAGAAAGGAACCGTTATGGCCAAAATACTTATTTCTGCCGGTGAGGCTTCCGGCGATGTTCATGCCGGTGCCGTGACAAGGGCGCTGAAAAAAATAGACCCGTGCTGTGAAGTTTTCGGCATGGGCGGCGACTGCATGCGCGAAGCCGGCGGCGAAGTGCTGTTTGACATTAAAGAGCATGGCGTAATGGGTTTTATAGAGGTTATTAAAAAACTGCCGTCGCTGTTTAAGCTGCGCAGCGATTTTGGCAGGGTAATGGACGAGCGCAAACCGGATGTGTTTGTAACGGTCGATTACCCCGGTTTTAACATGAAGCTGGCCAAGCTGGCGAAGGAAAAAGGCATTCCGGTTGTTTCCTACATTCCGCCGTCCGCCTGGGCTTGGAACAAGGGGCGCGCGCCGAAGGTGGCAAAGCTTGTTACCAGAATAGCTTCTATCTTTCCGTTTGAATACGACGTTTACAAAGAAGCCGGTGCCGATGTGGAATTTGTCGGGCACCCGCTGATTGATATAGTAAAAACCGAACTGCCGCGCGCTGAGGCGGAAGCCTTTGCCGGTAAACAGGCAGGGCGCAGGCTGATTTTGCTGCTGCCCGGCAGCCGTCTGATGGAAATACAGAAAATGCTGCCGACATTGCTTGCGGCGGCCAAAATAATTGCAGAAAAAGAGCCGGATATTGATTTTGCCATGCCGCGCGCATCGACCATCCCCAAAGAAATGCTGGAGGGCATGATTAAGGCAAGCGGTTTGCAGGTAAAAATTGTGGAAGGGCATATTTACGACGTGATGAGTGTGGCCGACCTTGCGCTGGCAACCAGCGGCACGGTAACGCTGGAGGCTGCTTTGTGCGGGCTGGGCAGCGTTATTGTGTATAAAACTTCGCCCATATCGGCGTTTATTGCCCGCCGTGTTATCAATATCCCGGATATCGGCCTGCCGAACATTGTTGCCGGCAAACACATCCTGCCGGAGCTTTTGCAGGAGGATTTTACGCCGGAAAAAACGGCGCAGGAAGCGCTGCATCTGCTGGAACCTGAGCGCAACGCGCAGATGAAACAGGATTTACAATACGTTAAAGAAAGATTGGGCGCCCCCGGTGCGGTAAACCGAGTTGCGGAGCTGATTCTCCGCGTAGCCAAGGAGAAAAGATGAGTTTATATTTCCGTTTGTTAAGTTATGTACGCCCTTATGCGTTGAGAATAACGATTGCCATACTTTGTACGATGATGGCGGCAGGCTGTAATTTGTATCTGCCGTGGATTATTAAGGACGTTGTTGACAGGGTTCTGGTAGATAAAGATACGGTAATGCTTAATTACATTGCCGCAAGTATTGTTATAGTATTCATTATCCGCGGCATTTTCTTCTACGGACAGAGCTATTTGATGAGCTGGGTAGGCCAGAAGGTTGTTATCGACGTACGCGGTGATATTTTCCGTAAATTGCAGCGTTTAAGCATGTCGTTTTACGATAAGAATAAAACCGGTACGATTATGAGCTATGTTACCAATGACGTTGCCGCCATGCAGACGGCGATGGTTGATAAAGCGGTAGAATTTGTTACCGAGGGGCTTATCCTTGTCGGTAGTATTGCCGCCATGCTGTGGCTGGACTGGAAGCTGACGCTGTTCACCTTCTGTACTTTTCCGGCTGTTTTGTGGTGCATGGATTACTTCGGCAAGAAAATCCGTAAAAACGGCGGCGAAATTCAGGCCTGCACCGCTGAACTGACTTCCGTTCTGCAGGAGAGCGTTTCTTCGGCGCGTGTCATTAAATCCTTTGTGCGCGAAGAATACGAAACCAATAAATTTGACAATCAAAACAGAGAAAACTTCTATGCCAATATGAAGAATATCAAGCTGAACTCGCTGCTGACGCCGGTAGTTGAATTTGTGGCTGCCGTCGGCGTAACCATTGTTATGTGGTACGGCGGGCGCAGCGTTATCGACGGCGATATTACCGCCGGTGCTTTGGTTGCGTTTTTAACCTATGCGGTTAACATTGCCAACCCGATTAAGCGCTTAACCAAAGTTGCGGCAAGCATTCAGCAGGCTCTGGCGGCAGGCGACCGCGTTTTCGGCGTACTTGATTTGCCGGAAGCCATTCAGGAAGAACCGAATGCCAAGGCGTTGCCGCCTGTTAAAGGCAAGGTTGAGTTTGATAATGTTAAATTCAGTTATAACCCCGATGAGGAAGTGCTGAACGGTTTGACTTTTACCGTTAACCCCGGTGAAGTAACCGCTATTGTTGGCCCGTCCGGCGCAGGCAAATCCACCATTGCCAGCCTGCTGCCGCGTTTTTATGATGTTACGGGCGGCGATATCCGCATCGATGGTTACAGCATTAAAGACCTGACGCTTGATTCCCTGCGCGGGCAGGTAGGCATTGTGCCGCAGGAAACCATGCTGTTTAACGGCAGCGTGTATGATAACATTCTGTACGGCAGGCTGGACGCGACGAAAGAAGAAGTTTACGCCGCAGCCAAAGCGGCTAACGCCGATGAATTTATCCGCCAGCTGCCGCAGGGTTACGAAACCCAGCTGGGTGACCGCGGTGTGAATATCAGCGGCGGCCAGCGCCAGCGCATTGCTATCGCCCGGGCAATACTTAAAAACCCGCGCATTCTGATTTTGGACGAAGCCACTTCGGCGCTTGATACCGAAAGCGAGCGCGTGGTGCAGGAAGCTTTGGACCGCCTGATGATCGGGCGCACGTCCTTTGTTATCGCCCACCGCCTGTCGACGATTAAAAACGCCGATAAAATACTGGTGCTTGAACACGGCGCGCTGGTGGAAGCCGGCACGCATGAC
>CASEGD010000032.1 GCA_949287345.1 uncultured Phascolarctobacterium sp.
AGCCACACGAAGGAGCTGGCAATGGCGCAGGTTATTTTGGAGGGATAATAATGAAGCTTGTTTACGCGCGTGAAATGGGCGCGCTGGATAAAAAAGCGGCGGAGGAGTTTTACCTGCCGACTGCCGTACTGATGGAAAACGCTGGGCGCGCGGTGGCAGAGGCTGCTGCGGAGCTTTTGGACGGCGATGTTTACGCCAAAAGCGTGGTAATTTTTGCCGGTAAGGGCAACAACGGCGGCGACGGTTTGGTGGCTGCGCGCTGGCTTAGTGCCGAAGGGGCGCGGGTTAAAATATTTTTAGCTTCGCCTGTGGCGGATTTTACGGGCGCAGCGGCTATGCAGCTTAAAATTTGCGCCAAAAGCGGACTGGCAATAAACTTACTGAACGATGAAACGGACTGGCATGTGGCGGAAATTGCCGCCGCCCATGCAGATTTATTGATTGATTCGCTTTTGGGCACGGGCTTTAAAGGTGAACTGGCAGGCAGTTACAAACGCGCCTGCGAACTGATGAACAGCGCGCGTGCTGACGTGCTGGCGGTGGATGTGCCGAGCGGCGCGGAAGCGGACACCGGGCTTGCGGATGAAAGCGCGGTGCAGGCAGTGGCGACGGTGACGATGCAGCTACCGAAGGTGGGGCTTTATTTGTACCCCGCTGCGGAACTGGCAGGCAAATTGATTGTTGCGCCTATCGGTATGCCGGAGGCGCTGACGGAACAGGCGGAGGGCAGCAAGTACCTTTTGGACAGTGAGATTGTACGCGATTTTTTGCCTATCCGCAGCGGCAACTGCCACAAGGGCGAAGCCGGGCGCGTAGTGGTAACGGCGGGTTCGCCGGGTTACACCGGTGCGGCGGCGCTGTGTGCCAATGCTGCCGTTAAGGCGGGTGCAGGGCTGGTAAGTCTGTACACGCCGCTGTGTTCGCGTGAGGTGCTTGCCGTTAAGCTGACGGAAGTAATGGTTAAGGGCTTGATTGAGCGCATGCCGGGCATTTTGGGCGGCGGCGCTGCCAATGAAGTGCTGGATGCTGCCAACAAGGCAGACGTGCTGGCAATCGGGCCGGGGCTGGGCACGAGCGAAGCAACCGGCGAAGTGATTATGAATATTCTGCAAGGCTACGAGGGCACGGCGGTTATCGACGCCGACGCGCTGACTGCTTTAAGCCGTAGCGTTGACGTGCTGCCGCAGCTGAAATGCACCAAAATTTTGACGCCCCACCCGGGTGAGATGGCGCGTTTGTGCGGTTTAACCGCGGCCGAAGTGGACGTGCGCCGCGTGGAGCTGGCAGAAAAATACGCCAAGGAATGGAACTGTGTGCTGGTGCTGAAAGGCGCGCCGACTGTTATCTGCTGCCCGGACGGCACGGTTTATGTTAACACCACGGGCACCAGCGCTATGGCGACGGGCGGCTGCGGCGATGTACTGACCGGCATTATCGCGGGGCTGTGCGCACAGGGCGTGGAAGCGGAAGCAGCCGCTGTCTGCGGCGTTTATCTGCACGGTTTGGCGGGCGAGCTTGCCGCTAAAGGCTGTATCGGCCTTGCGGCCGGTGAACTTGCGGCTCTGCTGCCGGAAGCACGCCGCATGGTGGAAAACGGCGAAATTTAAGTGAAATCTGCCGCGGGCAGGCTGTAATTTATTTACATAACTTTGTAAACATGATAAAATTATTTAGTTAAATTGCGACAAAGGAGTGACGGGGCTTGCACAAAAAAATAATTTGCTGCCTTATGTTTTTAATAAGTATTTTTGCCACCGTCAGCGCGTACGCGGCCGAGGTTACGGACGTGCGCTGGGGGCTTGACAGGTATAACGTGCTTCGCCTCGTTGTGGATTTGGATTCTGCGCCGGGCTACAACGTCAGCTTTCAGGGGCAGACGATGCTGGTAACGCTTAACGCCGATTTAAACAGCAAGGTTGCGCGCAGCTTTAAAATGCGCAGCACGCTTGCGCCGACGATGACGGTTACAACCAGCCCCGGCAAAACGGTGCTGAAACTGCCGCTGACGCGCACAATCGGCACGCAGGATTATAAAGCTTTTACCTTAAAAAACGACCCTGTAACCAAACGCCCGAACCGTTTGGTTGTGGATATTACGGCGGATAAAACGGCAACGCCGAGTGTGGTAATACCTAAAACCACGCCCGCCAAAACCGAACCCGCCAAACCGGCGGTAACCGCGCCGAAGGCAACCGAGCCGAAAGCGTCTGCACCCAAGGCTACCGTGCCGAAGGCGACAACTCCGAAAAAGACTGAGGAGAAAAAAGAAGAAAAGAAAGTTACCAAATCTAAGAGCAGCTATAAAACCAGCGGCGGACTGAAGGGTAAAAAAATTACCCTTGATGCTGGCCACGGCGGCAGCGACCCGGGCGCTATCGGCGCAAGCGGCACGCGCGAGAAGGACGTAACTTTAAAAATTACCAAAAAAGTGCAGGAGCTGCTGAAGAAAAAAGGCGCGAAGGTAAGCATGACCCGCACCGGCGATAAGGACGTTTACGGGCCTAACGCCAGCGATGTGCAGGAATTGCAGGCACGCGTGGATGTGGCGGAGGATAACGACGCCGACGCATTTATCAGCATCCACATCAACTCCTCTACCAATAAAAACGTGGGCGGCTTCTCGTCCTACTATTACCCCAAAACCAGCAACGACGCCCGTCTGGCACAGGCCGTGCAGGACAGGCTGGTTAAAAACTTCGGGCTGGATGACCTTGGCATCCGCAAGGCGAATTTTTACGTAAACAAACGCTGTACCATGCCTTCCACATTGCTGGAGCTGGCGTTTATCTCCAACCCCAAGGAAGAAAAGCTGATGAAAAGCAACTGGTACATCAACAAGCTGGCAAAATCCATTGCCGACGGCATTGAAGATTATTTTGATTAACGGAGGGTACTAATATGCTGAAAAAATTTTTTGCGGTACTCTGCGTGGTACTGATGACTTTGCTGACGGCGGCCTGCACTCAGGAAAACACTCCGGTTGTGCCGGATAAACCTGCGGTAACGCAGACGGAAAAGCACACGGTGACTGTTTATCGTCTGCCTGCGGATGGGACGGAAAAGCTGTATGCCGAAAAGGTAACTGTTGAAGGCGACAGCAACGAGCAGCCGCTTTTGGCGCTGGAAGCTTTGATAAACACCAAACCGCAGGATGAAAAGCTGGTTAACGCCTTTCCGCAGGGATTAAAAATTCTCAGCCTTACGGTGGATAAGGGCGTGGCGGTTGTGGATTTGAGCAAGGAGATTTACAACATCGAAGCCGGTTCTTACACCGAAATGATGCTGACTCAGGCTATGACGAACACGCTGACGGAGTTCCCGAACATCAAGGAAGTAAACTTTTTGATTGAGGGCAAAAAGGAAGCCAGCATAAAAGGGCATATTGATTTGTTGGACGCCTTTGAGCGCGATACGACTATGATAGCAAAATAACAATGGCAGTACCGGCAGGTTCCGGTACTGCTTTTTGGCATTACATGGAAGGGATTTTTATGATGGAAATTTATTGCAGCGACAGCGCGGCAACTGAAGCGCTGGGGCAGCTTTTGGGCAGCCTTGCGGCTGACGGCGACGTTTACTGCCTGACCGGCGGCCTTGGCGCGGGCAAAACTTTGTTAAGCCGCGGCATTGCTGCCGGCTTGGGCGCGGACGTGGCGGAAGTAAACAGCCCCACCTTTGCCATTATGAATGTGTACGGCGGCAGGCTGGAAATGCGCCACTTTGATTTGTACCGCATAAAGGACGCGGACGAACTGTACAACACCGGCTTCGGCGAATACTGCGGCACGGGCGGCGTTACCGTCGTGGAATGGGGCGAGCTTTTTATTGACGAGCTGCCGGAAGAATATCTGCATATTACGATAGAGATTGCGGGCGCGGGGCGTAAGGTTATTTTTAATCCGCACGGGGCGCGCTACGAAAAACTTTGCAAGGAAGTGGAAGAACATGCTGGTACTGGCAATTGATACGGCAACCAAGGCCTGTGCCGTCGGCTTATGCCGCGACGGCAAAATTCTGGCAGAATATAAAATCAACATGGGCATGACCCATTCCGAAGGCTTGATGCCGCAGCTGGAACAGCTTTTGCAGCGCACCGGCGTGCATAAGGGCGATATTGATTTAATCGCCGTCAGCATGGGGCCGGGCAGCTTTACCGGTCTGCGCATTGGGCTTGCCACGGCAGAAGCGCTGGCTTACGCATGGCAGAAGCCTTTGCAGGGCGTGGCGACGCCGCTGGCACTGGCGTATAACCTGCCGGTAGAGGGCATTGTGCTTTCACCGGTGCTGGACGCGCAGAAGGGAAATTACTATCAGGCGCTGTACGAATGGCAGGACGGCGAAGTTAAGGAATTGCAGGGCGTGCAGGTTGTCAATAAACAGCAGCTGCTGGAGAATTTAGCAGCGCAGGGCAAACCGGCCGTCATCCTTGGCGAATGTAACAAGCTGGAGGGCATGGAGCTGCCCGCATGGTGCAGCCTTGCGCCGGACTATCTGCGTTTGCCGCAGGCCTCCGGTACGGCGCTGGCGGCGCTTAAAGCCTGCAACCCGCAGGAACAAAACGGCATTTTCGGCCTTGAGCCTTACTATATCAGAAAATCGGAGGCGGAGGAATTATGGGAACAGAAGCACGGGAAACAGTAATCCGTGATATGTCCTTCGGCGATATTATCGACGCCGCCAAAATAGAAAGCGACACTTTTTTTGACGCCTGGAACGAAAGCATGTGGCTGGACGAACTGAACAACAGCCTGACGACTTACATTGTGCTGGAAGAAAACGGAAAGGTCATCGGTTACGCCGGTTACTGGCTGGTAGCGGGCGAAGCGCAGATTACGCGCGTGGCGGTTGTGCGCGATGAACGCGACCGCGGGCTGGGCACGAAACTTACAGCGGCGCTGATAAACCGCGCGTGGCAGGCAAACGCCGACGCCATCACGCTGGAAGTGCGCAAGGGCAATGCCGCCGCGCAGAAAATGTACCTTACCTGCGGCTTCCGCGCCGAGGGCGTGCGCCCCAATTATTACGCCGACAACCACGAGGACGCAGTGATTATGTGGCTGTATAGGGAGGCTGAAACGCATGAATAAAGACATTTACATACTCGGCATCGAATCGAGCTGCGACGAAACTGCGGCGGCCGTTGTTAAAAACGGGCGCGAGGTTTTAAGCAATATCATCGCCTCGCAGGTGCCCATTCACCGCAAATACGGCGGCGTCGTGCCGGAAATCGCCTCGCGCAACCATATCCGCAACGTGCTGCCGGTAATAGATGAAGCTTTGGCCAAAGCCGAAGTGCCGCTGGAGAAGATTGACGCCGTGGCAGTTACCTACGGCCCGGGGCTTGTAGGAGCGCTGCTGGTCGGGCTTTCCGCAGCCAAAGCGCTCGCCTGGGCGGCGGATAAACCGCTGATTGGCGTGAATCATCTGGAAGGGCATGTTTTTGCCAATTTTTTAAATGATGCGGACTTAAAGCCGCCGTTTCTGGCGCTTGTCGTCAGCGGCGGGCACACGGCTTTGCTGGTCGTTAAGGATTACAACAGCTTTGAGCTTTTGGGGCAGACCCGCGACGACGCTGCGGGCGAAGCCTTTGATAAAGTGGCGCGCGTTCTGGGTTTGCCGTATCCCGGCGGGCCGGAGGTGGAAAAACTGGCGCTTGAGGGCAACTCTTTGGCGATTGACTTCCCCCGTGCCAAACTGGGCGACAATTTTGAATTCAGCTTCAGCGGTTTGAAGTCGGCGGTTATCAACTACCTGCACAACAAACAGCAGGCGGGTGAAGAAGTAAGCCGCGCCGATGTTGCAGCGTCGTTCCAGCATGCCATTGTGGACGCGCTGGTGCAGAAAAGCGTACACGCCATTAAACAGACCGGCCTGAAGGAAATTGTGCTGGCGGGCGGCGTATCTGCCAATAAAACTTTGCAGGAAACTCTGGCAAAAGCGGCGGAGCGTGCCGGTGCGCGCCTCGTTCACCCCACGCCGATACTCTGCACGGACAACGCGGTGATGATTGCCTGCCGCGGCTACTTTATGTACGTCAACGGCGAAAAAAGCCCGCTTGATTTGAACGCCGTGCCTTCGTTAAAATTGGGATAAACACTGTCTATTATCTTACCACAAACTGTGAATAATGTGCATAAGTATGTGAAAAAGCATAAAAACGACAGGTTTAATTGCGGAAAACTCTGTGCATAATGTGGAAAACATTGTGAATTAAGGTGTAAAACGTAAGCGTTGTAAATTTTTTGAAAACTTGGTGTTAACACATGTTAAAGAATCTTAACAGTGAACAGAAGAATATACTGGCTTCCATCAGGCAGGGCATGGACTTTGCTGCTGATATCGCCCACGCCTGCATTACAGTGTATATCGCGTCGGACGACAAACGTTTTTTGCGCGTTTATCACCAGTCGATGCCGAAAACACAGTTTTTGCAGCAGGCGGAGCTGGCGCCCGGGCGTGAGGTACGCAGCGGCGAAGAACCTTTGGTTGTACGCTGCTTGCAGCGCAACGTGCCGCTGGAAGGCAAGCGCGAACTGAGCCTCGGCAAGTTTGCGGGCGTGCGCGTTTACCCTGTACAGGACAGGCGCGGCAAATGTTTCGCCGCCGTGGTGTTCGATTTAAGCGGCGTGGAGGACGTGTTCATCAACGTAGCGTTTGAATTTTTAAAAAATCCTGCCAAGCAGGAGGGCGCAAGCGAGTTTTACGAGCGGCTGGCGCCGGGCGACGGGCTGATGGTGGTGGACGCTGATAAAAAAATCCTTGCAGCCAACTCCACCGCGCGGCATATTTTTCAGGTCGTCGGCGTAACAAGCCTTGTCGGGCTGCGCACCAACAGTGTGCAGATTAACTGGCCGCTGGTCGGCATGGTGCTGAAAACCGGCACGGCGGAAGGCAAGGAAATCCGCCTGCGCGGGATGTTACTCGCCATGCGCGTGGTGCCCGTGGGCGGAACGACGGAAGCGCGCTACGCCGTTGTGGTGCTGCGCGACATTACCGAGCTGAAAAAACGCGACGAGGAATTGCTTGTTAAAGCGGCGGTCATTAAGGAAATTCACCACCGCGTAAAAAATAATTTGCAAACCATTGCCAGCCTGCTGCGCCTGCAAATGCGCCGCGCCAAAGCGGATGAAACCAAAGAGGTGCTGCGTGACTGCATCAGCCGCGTCAACAGCATTGCCGTGGTGCACGAATTTTTATCGCAGCAGGGCAGCGGCGCGGTAGACATGGCGGCGGTGGCGCAGGGCATTTACAAAGCCATTTTAAGCGGCATGGCCGCGCCGGAGCTGGACTTAAAAACAGAGTTCAGCGCCGATAACATCGAGGTGCCGTCCGAAAAAGCGACGAGCATAGCGCTGGTGCTGAACGAAATGCTGCAAAACTGCTTTGACCACGCTTTTACAGGGCGCACGCAGGGCGCTATCAGCGTAAGCCTGCAAAAAACGCAGGGCGGCTGCCGCCTGATTGTTACGGACGACGGCGTGGGCCTGCCGCCAGATTTTAACGGCCTGCCGCAGAACAGTTTGGGGCTGCGCATTATAAAAACAATGGCCGAAGCTGATTTGCACGGCACTTTTAAGATAGAAAACAGGCCGCAGGGAGGGACCTGCGCCGAAGTTGCATTGCCTTTGGGGGGATAAAAATGGAAGGGTTAAAAATTGTTATTGCCGATGACGAAGCGTTAATCCGGCTGGATTTGCGCGAAATGCTGACGGACGCGGGGCATACCGTGCTGGGCGAGGCGGCGGACGGCGAAGAAGCCGTGGAGCTGGCGCAGCGCTTAAAGCCCGATTTGGTGATTATGGACGTAAAAATGCCGAAGCTGGACGGCATAACGGCAGCGGGGATTATTACGGAGCGGCACATCGCGCCGGTGCTGCTTTTAACGGCGTACAGCCAGCAGGACGTGGTGGAAAAAGCCAACAGCAGCGGCGTAATGGCGTACCTTGTAAAACCGGTGCGCGAGGAGCAGCTTTTTGCCAGCATGCAGGTGGCAATGGCGCGCTTTAAGGAATACCGGAAAATGGACAGCGAACTGGCAGACCTGCGCGAAAGCCTTGAAACACGCAAGCTGCTGGACCGCGCCAAGGGCATTTTAATGGCGGCGCACGGGCTGACGGAGGACGAAGCGTACAGCAAAATGCGCCAGTACAGCATGAACCGCCGCATAACCTTAAAAGAACTGGCCGAAGCCGTCATAGCCAGCGCGGAAAAGAAGAAATAAAAGATAAACAAAGGCACGTTAACTTTTTAATTTAGTCAGCGTGTCTTTTTAATTTAATCATTTAAGAGCGGAATGATTAAATTGAAATAAAAATGATAAAATTAAAAGCCCTGTTATTGTGCAGATTTTTGCAAGACGCGCGCGTTTATGTTAAGATGAAGCTGATAATGTTTTGAGGTGACGGCAATGGTTGAAGTTGTGGCGGCGCTGGTCTGGCGCGATGGCAAAATACTTATTTGCAGGCGTCCGGCGGATAAGGCGCGGGCACTGTTGTGGGAATTCCCCGGCGGCAAGGTGGAAGTTGGCGAAACAAAACAGCAGGCGCTGGTGCGCGAGTGCCGCGAGGAACTGGCGTTTGAGGTTGTGCCCGGCAGCGTGTTCTGCGAGGTAACGCATACCTACCCCGATATAACGATACATTTAACGCTGTTTAACTGCACGGCAAAGGGTGAGCCGCAGCGGCTGGAACACGCTGCGCTAAAATGGGTACAGCCGCAGGACGTAACCGCCTACGAATTTTGCCCGGCGGATAAGGTTATTGTTGAAAAACTGTACGCTTTAGCGAAGGAGGACGGGCATGTTTGATTTACAGCACTGGCTTGATGAATATGTAAGCGCGGTGGACGCTGCTTTTGGCGCGCGTATTGAATTTATCGGTTTGCAGGGCAGTTATGCGCGCGGAGAGCAGCACGAGGGCAGCGATATTGATGTGGTAC
>CASEGD010000033.1 GCA_949287345.1 uncultured Phascolarctobacterium sp.
TCGCTGTCGCCATCGCGGAAAACGCGGCGCGTAATGCTGACCTCGTCAAAATCCAGCCCCAGGCGGTGGTCGCTGTTGTCAAAATTAAGCGTTACTTCCGCCACGCCCAGTGCCCTGCGTTTGCTGCTGCCGCTGAAAATAACGTCTTCCATTTTGCTGCCGCGCAGATATTTGGCGCTCTGTTCGCCCAGCACCCAGCGCACAGCGTCGGAAATGTTGCTTTTACCGCTGCCGTTAGGTCCGACAATCGCCGTTATGCCGCTGCCGAAATCAAGCTCTATTCTGTCGGCAAAGGATTTAAAGCCGTATGCCGAAAAAGATTTTAAATGCACATAATCACCCGTTCCAAAAATCTTAATACTTTATTTTATCATATTTTGCAAATATTGTCTTGCTAAAAACTTTGACAGCGCGGCGCTTGTAAGCTACAATATTTATAGAATTTTTTATACGGAGATGACATAATGGACAGCGTTAAACTTATTCAGGATTTTTTAACCTTTAACGGCAGGCTGGAAAAGCAGCCGTTTATCAAAAGATACATCGTCGTTTTCCTTCTGATGTACGGCTTTTTCTATCTCGGTGGTTTTCTCGGTATGCCGCTGTTATCGGCGGTATCTTCCGTGTTTATCATTCCGCAGATGTCGCTGGCGGTAAGGCGCTGCCACGATATCGGGCTCAACTGGGTCAAAACCTTTCTCGTGCTTGTCGGTTTGATGATTCCGCTCGTTTCGCTTATTTCACTTGTATTTTTGTGCTGGGGCAAAAGCGACCCCTACCGCAACCAGTTCGGCTGATAAAAGCTGACAACAAAATATCCAAGAGCATACAAAAACCGGGCCTGCTTACGCAGTACCCGGTTTTAATTTTTTGTTTATAATTTCACCACACGGCAACCATGCCGTCGGCGCGGGGTTCGGTTGCGCCGGCAAGTACGCCGTTATCGCTGCGCCAAATCATCTGGCCACGTCCAAAGTCGATGAAGTCGTCGGTTACAATCAGTTCGTGCCCGCGTGCGCGTAGGCCGTCAATAATCTCCTGCCCGACGCCCGCTTCAATCATAACCTTCTTGCCTTCAATCCACTGCCAGCGCGGGCAGTCCAGCGCTTCCTGTGGGTTCATGCCAAAATCTATGACGTTGTGCATAACCTGCAAATGACCCTGCGGCTGCATATAACCGCCCATTACGCCAAACGGTCCGACAGCTTTGCCGTTCTTTGTCAAAAAGCCCGGAATGATTGTATGGTACGGTTTTTTCAGCGGCACAAGATAATCGTCATGCTGCGGGTCCAGCGTAAAGCCGGACGCTCTGTCGTTAAAGGCGATACCGTAGCCCGGCACAACTATGCCGCTGCCGAAGCCCTGAAAATTGCTCTGGATATACGAAACCATATTGCCGTCGCCGTCCGCGGTGCACAGGTAAACCGTGCCGCCGCAGAACGGATTGCCCGGCTGCGGTAATAGAGCCTGCCCGCCAATCAGCGCGCGGCGCTGCGCCGTATATTCGTCGCTCAAAAGCTCTTTAACCTGCGCCTTCATATAACGCGGGTCGGCAACGTATTTGCGCCCGTCAGCGTAAGCCAGCTTCATTGCTTCAATTTCATGGTGCAGGTTTTCCACGCAGTCCTTACTGTCGTGCGCAAAACCCTTCAAAATATTTAGCGCCATTAAAGCCACAATGCCGTGCCCGTTAGGCGGAAGCTCCCACACACGGTAGCCGTGGTAATCAATGCTGATTGGTTCTACCCACTCCGCACGGTAATCCGCTAAATCGCTTTTGCGGATATAACCGCCAGTTACCTGCGAAAACTTGTCGATAGCGTCTGCCACTTCGCCGCGGTAAAATGTTTCGCCGCAGCTTTCGGCAATCAACCGCAAGGTTTTGGCATGATGCGGCAGTTTGGCAACAGTGCCTGCCGCCGGTGTTTTGCCGTCAACGGTAAAGGTATCAAACCATGCTTTAAAAGCTTCGTTATTTTTGTAAGGTTCAAAAACAGCCAATCCCTGATGCCACAAGCGGCTGATAACCGGCGATACCGGATAGCCGTTTTCGGCATATTCAACGGCAGGCGCAAACAAATCGGCAAAGGGCAGCTTGCCAAAGCGTTTGTGCAGCTCTGCCCATGCAGATACAGCGCCCGGAACGTCAACGGATTCCCAGCCGCGTTCCGGCATTTCCGTTTTGCCCTTCAAAGCAGGGCAATCCGGCGTGAGCCGTGCAGGCGCGTAACCGCTACCGTTTAAGCCGTACAGTTTGCCGTCAACCCACACCTGCGCAAAAGCGTCGCTGCCCAGCCCGTTGCTGGTCGGTTCCACAACCGTCAGCGCAATGGCAGTAGCAATGGCTGCGTCAATAGCGTTGCCGCCTTTTTTAATCATATCCAGCCCGGCCTGTGCTGCCAGCGGCTGGCTGCTGCAAACCATGCCCCTTGTGCCGTACATTACGCTGCGGCGCGAGGGGTATTTGTATTTTAACGGGTCAAAGCCAAAATCCATTTTATGCGCCCCAATTATTTGTTGATGTTGTAGAATACGTCCATGCCTTTATATTTGGCAGCCGCACCGAGGTCTTCTTCAATGCGCAGCAGCTGGTTGTATTTAGCCACGCGGTCGGTTCTTGCCGGTGCGCCGGTTTTAATCTGCCCTGCGTTAACGGCAACCGCGATATCTGCCAACGTGGTGTCTTCGGTTTCACCGCTGCGGTGGGAGATAATGCAGGTGTAACCTGCGCGTTTTGCGGTTTCGATAGCGCGGAAGGTTTCGGTCAGCGTGCCAATCTGGTTAACTTTGATGAGAATAGCGTTGCCGACTTTCTTTTCAATGCCCTGTTTCAGGCGTTCTTCGTTGGTAACAAACAGGTCGTCGCCAACAAGCTGAACTTTTTTACCGAGTTTTGCAGTAAGTTTTTTCCAGCCTTCCCAATCGTCTTCGGCAAGGCCGTCTTCGATGGAAACAATCGGGTATTTTTTGCACAAAGCGGCAAGGTAATCAATCATTTCGTCGCTGGTTTTAACAACGCCCTCGCCTGCCATGTTGTATTTGCCGTCTTCATAAAATTCGCTGCTGGCAACGTCCAGCGCCATAACAATATCCTTGCCGGGTTTATAGCCTGCTTTTTCAACGGCTTCCAAAATAACGGCAATGGCTTCTTCGTTGGATTTCAAATCCGGCGCAAAGCCGCCTTCGTCACCCAAACCGGTGCCAAGGCCTTTTTCTTTCAGCAGGGATTTTAAGGTATGGTAAATTTCCACGTTCATGCGCAGGCATTCGCTGAAGGTTTTAGCGCCTACCGGCATAATCATGAATTCCTGAATATCTACGTTGTTATCTGCATGCTGGCCGCCGTTTAAAATGTTCATCATCGGCACGGGCAGTTCCTGTGCAGCAACGCCGCCCAGGTACAGGTACAGCGGAAGTCCGCAGCTGTTAGCAGCAGCTTTGGCAACTGCCATGGAAACGCCCAGCACTGCGTTCGCGCCTAGTCTGCCTTTGTTCGGCGTGCCGTCCAGGCGGATGAGCATTTCGTCAATTTCGGTCTGGCGGGTGGCCTCAAGGCCGATTAATGCTTCGGCAATAACGTCGTTGACATTATCAACCGCATTGCAAACGCCTTTGCCGCAATAACGTTCTTTATCGCCGTCGCGCAGTTCAACAGCTTCGTGTACGCCGGTGGATGCGCCGGAAGGTACGGCAGCGCGGCCGACAGAGCCGTCTTCCAGCCATACTTCAACTTCAACGGTCGGGTTGCCGCGGGAGTCGAGAATCTCTCTTGCGTAAACTTCGGTAATCATTGCCATCAGTAATTCACCTCGTGTTAAAATTAGTGTTCTATCAGGCTGTGCCCCGTCATTTCTGCCGGCTGGTCAATGCCCAGAAGTTCCAGCATCGTTGGGGCGATATCTGCTAAAATGCCCTCGTGCAGCTTGTATTTAGTGCCGCTGACGAGTAAAAACGGTACGGGATTGGTGGTATGCGCCGTGTAAGGCTGCCCGGCTTCTTCGTCGTACATACGCTCAAGGTTGCCGTGGTCTGCCGTAATGCACACCGCGCCGCCAAGCTCCAGCACTCTATCAGCAATTTTACCGGCGCAGGCATCAACAGCTTCCATTGCTTTTACAGCCGCCTGCATTACACCGGTGTGCCCAACCATATCGGGGTTGGCAAAATTTAAAATAATAACGTCGTATTTATTTTCGTCAAGCAGTGCCAGCAGCTTGTCCGTCACTTCGTAAGCGCTCATCTCCGGCTGCAAATCGTAGGTCGCAACCTTCGGCGAAGGTATCAGCACCCTGTCCTCCAGCGGATTGGGTTCTTCCACGCCGCCGTTAAAAAAGAAGGTTACATGCGCATATTTTTCCGTTTCAGCGATGCGCAGCTGGTGCAATTTGTGCTGTGCCAGCACCTCGCCCAACGTATTGGTTAAGCTTTCCGGCGGGAAGGCAACAGCTGCGTTAATCGTAACATCGTACTGCGTCATGCACACAAAGCTGATGTTTAATTTGGTACGCGCAAAACCGGCAAAATCATCATCGGTAAAGGCGCGCGTCAGCTGCCTTGCCCTGTCCGGGCGGAAGTTATAAAAAATAATGCCGTCACCGTCTTTTACACGGCTGTCAGCTTTTGTTTCCACAACAAACGGCTCAACAAATTCGTCCGTCTTGCCTGCGGCGTAACTTGCTTCAATACCAGCTGCAGCCATGGCAAAGGTTTTGCTCGCGTGCTGCGTCAAGGCATCGTAAGCTTTTTGCGTGCGCTCCCAGCGTTTATCACGGTCCATAGCGTAATAGCGCCCGCTGACCGTTGCAATTTCGCCGCAGCCGGTTTCCGCCATTACTTTTTCCAAACGCTCAACATAAATCAGCGCCGTGCTTGGGCCAACGTCACGCCCGTCTAAAAAGGCATGCACATAAACTTTGGTCAGCCCCTGGGCTTTAGCCATTTTTAAAAGCGCCCACAAATGTTTTTCATGGCTGTGTACGCCGCCGTCGCTTAAAAGGCCCATTAAATGCAATGCGCCGCCACTTTGCTTTACGCTTGCCATGCAGTCCAGCAGCGATTTGTTTTCAAGCAGCGTGCCTTCGTCGCAGGCTTTGGTAATGCGCGTCAGCTCCTGGTAAACAACGCGCCCCGCGCCGATGTTCAAATGCCCGACTTCGCTGTTACCCATCTGCCCTTCCGGCAGCCCAACCGCGTTGCCGGATGCCAAAAGCCGCGTATGCGGATAGGTTTGGAACAACTTGGCAAGCTGAGGCGTCTGTGCCGTTTTGGCCGCATTATAAGGCCCGGCCGGGGCAATGCCCCAGCCGTCTAAAATCATAAGCATTAAAGGTTTCATAGTTTCCTCACACACTGCGCACAATAGCGCTGAAGCTTTCCGGCTTCAGGCTGGCGCCGCCGACCAGTACACCGTCAATTTCACCCTGTACAAAATCGGCTGCATTCTTTTCGGTTACGCTGCCGCCGTACAAAATGCGTACCTTGCGGGCAACTTCTTCCGAAAAGATTTTTTCTATCTTGCTGCGGATTAAAACGGCAACCTCCTGCGCATCTGCCGCCGTAGCCGCATTGCCGCTGCCGATTGCCCACAAAGGCTCGTAAGCTACAACCATGCTTTCAGCTTCTTCAGCAGTAATGCCCTTCAGAGCGCTTTGCAGCTGCATGCTGATTTTGCGCGAAGTTTTGCCTTCCGCACGTTCTTCTGCGTTTTCGCCCACGCACAAAACAGGTTTCAAACCGTTTCTGTACGCAGCGCGCAGTTTTTTGGCAACGGCCACTTCGTTATCGCCGAACAAAGTACGGCGTTCGGAATGGCCGACAATTACATATTCAGCGCAGATATCGGCAATCATTTTGCCGCTGACAGCGCCGGTGTACGCGCCTTCATCTTCCCAGAAAAGGTCCTGCGCGCCATAGCCGACATGTTTGCCGTCGATAGCGTCCGCAACAGTTTCCAGTGCCGTAAACGGCGGGAAGATTACAACTTCGTTCAGCGTGCCGTTGGTTTCTTCAACAATGGCTTCTGCCAGTTCTACGGCTTCGCCGACGGTTTTGTGCATTTTCCAATTGCCTGCCACCATTTTGCGGCGCAGGTCGTCCAGCGCGGCAATGCCCGGCAGCACTTTGCCTTCCAGATATTCAAGGCTTGCGCCGCCGCCGGTGCTGATGTGGCTGATTTTGGAAGCAAGGCCGGTTTTTTCAATAGCGGCAACACTGTCACCGCCGCCGACGATGCTGATAGCCTTGCTTTTGGCAACCGCTTCAGCAACCGCCTCGGTGCCATGCGCAAAAGCGTCCATTTCAAACACGCCCATCGGGCCGTTCCACACAATCATCTTGGCACCCTGCAAAGCAGCTTCATATTGCAGGCGGCTTTCCGGGCCGATATCCAGCGCCATATAATCCTGCGTCAGGCTGTCCACGCGTTCAATTTTGGTATCGGCGTCAGCCGCAAAGGCGGATGCCATTACCAAATCAACCGGAAGCAGCATTTTTACGTTATTTTTGGCTGCCTTTTCCAGCAAGCTGCGGGCTAAATCCAGCTTATCTTCTTCCACAAGGGATTTACCCATTTTATAACCCTGCGCGGCAAGGAAGGTGTTAGCCATGCCGCCGCCGATGAGCAGCACGTCAACCTTGTCCAGCAGATTTTCAATTACGCCGATTTTATCGGAAACCTTAGCGCCGCCGATAATCGCCGCATAGGGATGCAGCGGGTTGGTAACGGCGCGGCCGATAAATTTGATTTCTTTTTCCAGCAAAAAGCCTGCGGCTGCCGGTAAAAAGTGCGTTACGCCTTCAACGGAAGCATGAGCACGGTGCGACACGCCGAAGCCGTCGTTGATATAGCAATCGGCCAACGAAGCCAGTTTTTCCGCAAAACCTAAATCGTTCTTTTCTTCTTCCTTATGGAAGCGCAGGTTTTCCAGCATCAAAACTTCGCCCGGTTTTAACGCCGCCGCCATTTTTTCCGCTTCCTCGCCGATGCAGTCATGCGCAAAGGCTACCGGCATGTCAAGCAGCTTGCTTAAATGTGCGGCAACCGGCTCCAGCGAATATTTTTTGTTTACCTCGCCTTTAGGGCGGCCAAGGTGCGCCATTAAAATAACGGCAGCGCCCTGCTCCAAAAGGTAATGCAAGGTATCCAGCGATGCGGTCATGCGGGTATCGTCGGTAATATTGCCTTCGGCGTCCATCGGCACGTTGTAATCAACGCGCACGAGGACTTTTTTGCCATTAAGTTCTAAATCGCATAATGTCTTTTTATCCATTACGCCACCCTCTTACAGGCCTTTGGATGCAATGTAGCAAGCCAGATCAACAACGCGGTTGCTGTAACCCCATTCATTGTCGTACCAGGCAACAACTTTAGCCATGCGCGGGCCAACCATCATGGTGGAAAGACCGTCAACGATGGAGCTGAGCGGGCAGCCGTTGTAATCGCGGGATACCAGCGGCATTTCGTTATAGCCCATAATGCCTTTCAGTTCGCCTTCGGCAGCTTTTTTCAACGCAGCGTTGATTTCTTCAACGGTGGTGTCTTTGCCGAGGGTTACGGTCAGGTCGGTAATGGAAACGTTCGGAGTAGGAACGCGCATTGCAAAACCGTTCAGTTTGCCTTTAACTTCAGGCAGAACCAGGGATACCGCTTTAGCAGCGCCGGTAGTAGTCGGGATAATGGACTGTGCGGCAGCACGTGCACGGCGCAGATCTTTGTGCGGCAGGTCAAGGATGCGCTGATCGTTGGTGTAGGAATGAACGGTGGTCATCAGACCGTATTCGATGCCGAAGTTTTCCAGCAGCACTTTGGTAAACGGAGCAAGGCAGTTAGTGGTGCAGGAAGCGTTGGAAATAATGTTGTGTTTATCTGCTTCGTATTTATCTTCGTTAACGCCCATAACAATGGTAATATCTTCGCCTTTCGCCGGTGCGGAGATAATTACTTTTTTAGCGCCTGCTTCCAGATGTGCTTTGGCTTTAGCGCCTTCGGTAAAGCGGCCGGTGGATTCAACAACGATTTCTACGCCAAGTTCGCCCCAGGGCAGTTTAGCCGGGTCGGTCTGTGCCAGAACTTTAACTTTTTTGCCGTCAACTACAAGGTAATCGCCTTCGGCAGTAACGTCATGGTCAAAAGTGCCATGGATGGAGTCATATTTCAAAAGGTGTGCAAGGGTTGCTGCATCGGTAAGGTCGTTTACGGCAACAATCTCAACCTCGGGATTGTTGAATGCAGCACGGAAAACATTGCGGCCGATACGGCCAAAACCATTGATACCTACTTTTGTCATAATAAAATCCTCCTTTAAAATATATAAAGTTTATTGCTTGCACCAAAGTGCGTAATAACTTAATCTTCAAGCATGTCGGCAATGTAATGTGCCGCTGCTTCGTCGGTAACCAAAATATCCTGCCGCGACGCACGGATAACGGACAAAATCGCCTCCGCCTTGCTGCGTCCGCCGGCAACGCCGATAACAGTGCCGATTTTCGGCAAATCCTGCAACATCAGCCCGGCGTTGTTGGTCATGTAAACCTGTCTGCCATCCAGAGCGCAGTACTGGCCAAACGCCTCGCCTACAGCACCTTCATCCAGCAGTTTTTTTATAAATTCCGGCGCCATGCGGCGATGCCTTGCCATAACGGAAGCCTGACCCACGCCATGGACGAGGATGTCCGCCTGCTTGATAATATCGACAACGGCTTTAACGCCGGTGTCTTCGGCAAGAATGCTGTTTAAAATTTCCTCGCTGACGCTGTCCGGCACATACAGCTGCCGGTACGACGCGCCCATGCGCTGCGCCAGCACTGTGGCAATGGTGTTGGCCTGTAATTCCACGTTATCACCCAAACCGCCGCGCGCAGGCACAACCACCGTCTGCGGGTGGCTGCCGCTGATATTGGCCGCCAGCGCTGCCATGGTAGTGCCGCCGTCCTGGTCGGAATCGCCCGGGATGATAACCACGCTGCCGATATTCAGTTTGGCGCACAAAAGCTGCTCCAGCGAATTAAGCCCCTGCAGCTTGCGCACATAATCGGCAAGCTCTTTTAAAATATCCATGCCTTCTTCCGTCACCGTCATACCGGACGAAGAAAAAACAAGCAGCCCGCAGCCTTTCAAAAAATCCACCTGGGCTCGCAAAACCCTTTCGCTGAGCCCAAGCCTTGCCGCCAAAGCACGCCTGCCTATCGGATGTTCGTGGCTGACCTGGCGCAAAATCTGATAGCGCAGCACCAAAAGGTCTGTCAGCTCCGGAACAATCTTTTTTTAAGTCCCACGGTCTCTAAACAAAACAAATAAGAGTACCTTATTTATAAATATTGTAGCACATATCGCTAAAAAAAAGAAGTGCAAAACAAAAAAGTTGAAGGCAAAAACTGCCTTCAACCTGTAAAATTTAGTTTAAATATTCAGCTGCTTACTTTCTGTAATTTACAATTTCAGGGTTCATGTCGTGGTATTGCAGGCGATGTTTTGCTACCTGCTCCCATTCGGTGCCGGGCTTGCCGTAGTTGGCGTAAGGGTCAATGGCAAGGCCGCCGCGCGGAGTGAACTTGCCCCACACTTCAATGTACTTGGGCTCCATCAGTTTAATTAAATCCTTCATAATAATATTCACGCAGTCTTCGTGGAAGTCGCCGTGGTTGCGGAAGCTGAACAGATACAGCTTCAGCGATTTGCTTTCCACCAGCTTCATATCCGGCACGTAGGATATATAAATCGTCGCAAAATCCGGCTGGCCCGTCATCGGGCACAGGCTGGTAAATTCCGGGCAGTTAAATTTAACAAAATAATCGTTGCCGGGATGTTTATTGACAAACGCCTCTAAAACCTGCGGCGCGTAATCGGTCGGGTAATCGGTTTTATGCCCCAAAAGGCCGACACCTTGTAATTCTTCTTTGCTTCTTCCTGATGTCATGTTTATTTC
>CASEGD010000034.1 GCA_949287345.1 uncultured Phascolarctobacterium sp.
TAACGAATTTGTGACACCGGCGGATGTTTATTGCATCTGCCGGTGTTTTTGTTTTATAATAATGACGCTGCCGCTTTTAACGCGCAGCAATATTTTTGTATATGGTGATTAACCGGTGACAGTTTGGTTGGCTTTTTATTTTACGCTGGGCGCTGTTGTGGGCAGGCTTTTAAAATTATCTGCCTGCCGTTATTGCGGCACAGTTTACGGCAGAAGTAATTTATTGGCAGAATTTTTAACGGGCACAGCCTTTGCATTATGCTCCCTGCATTTTAAACCTGTTCTGCCGCTTGCGCTGATGTTTGTGTTAACGTCGTGCTTGATTTTGATAAGCCTGATTGATTATAAAACGCAGATTATACCGGACGGATTGGTTGGCGTTATTGCCGTCAGCGGCGCGCTGTATAATTTGCTGTATGCGCCGCAGGGCATTATGGATATGTTGCTTGGGGGAGCAGTTGGTTTTGCAGTAATGCTGCTGATATTTGTTATTAGCAGCGGCGGCATGGGCGGCGGGGATGTTAAATTAAGCACCGCTGTCGGTTTATGGCTGGGAGTGGAAGGAACGCTATTGTTTTTACTGCTGGCGTTTATTATGGGCGGTGTTATAAGTTTGCTGCTGTTAGCGATTGGCGCAAAAAGCAAAGGTGACGCAATTTCTTTCGGACCGTTTTTGTGTTTTGCGGCGTTTGTGACCGTGCTTTACCAGCCGTTTTTATTAAATTTTTACTGGCAGTTATTTTTGTTTTAGGGGATGACGATGGATTATAAAATTTTACTGAATAAACTTTTGCAGAAACGTTTTAAAAAGCTGCTTGCTGTTGATATCGGAAGCAGCAACATCAAACTTGCCGTTGTGGACGGCGCAAAACGCACGCCTATTGTTACAGCGCTTTATCAGGAAACATTGCCGCCGGAATTGCAGGGCGTAACTTTTGGTTATAATGCTTCTGCTTTGGCAGATTTTATCAACAGCGTTGTTAAACGCGAAAAGATTAACGCAGATGCCGTTGTATTTACTGTTGGCGCAGATAATTCTGCCATTCTGACTTTGGAGATGCCAAATATGGCAGACAGTGAATTACAGGAAGCCGCACGATGGGAACTGGCACATGAATTGAACAGCGAACCGGAAAGTTTTAATTATGCGGCGGCGTACTTAACGGAAAATAACGACGGTTTGAACAAAGTTACGGCAGCCGTAATGCCGCAGAGTGCCGCTAAAGCATTTACGGAAATTGCCACACAGCTTGACTTGCCGTTATGCGGCGTATTTTTGCGTTCTGGCGCAGTTGAACAAACTTTTAATAAAAGCTATACGGATTTTATATTGTTTGATTGTACCGGCGAAAACGAAGCTGTAATAACGGTGTTTAATAATACTTTACCGATAGTGCAAAAGCAGTTTAACAGTGAAATTAACGCCGTAAATATAATGGCTGCCATCGCAGAATTGCAGGCAACTTTGCCGGAAACAGAATTTAAACAGCTTGTTATCAACGGCAACATCAATGCTGATTTGATGGAAGGCTTGGAAGCATCTGGTTTACCGGTTGTTATCAACGATATAACTCAGAGTATTGGTTTTGTTGAAAATTTACCGGCAGAATATTTACAGCAGCTTGATAGTTTTGCGGCTGTTATTGGCACTGCGCTGTGTTATTTAAATGGCAATAAGCTAAATTTGCTGCCGCTAAAGCAAAATACTTTTACCGTTAACCGCTGGCAGGTGTACCGTGCCGCCGCTGCCTGCTGCATAGCCTGCTTTTTAGCTGCGTGGGCGTGGCAGCTTGTACTGCTTTACAGCGTGCAAAACGATTTGCAAAAAGTTCAGCAGCAAATTACAGCGATGGGCAAATGGCAGCAACGTTATGAAGATGCCGCTGCATTTAATGACAAAATCAATCACCGCTTAAAGCTGGCGGAAAATCTGCGCAAGCAAAATACTGACTGGCAGCAAGTTTTGTCAGACGTAGCGGAAAGTACGCCAACAGGCTGCTGGCTGGAAAAGATAGAGCAGGGCAGCGAAAACAGTAAAATTATCATCAGCGGCTACGCGCCGGATATGCCTAAAGCCGTTGAGTTTGCCGAAGCATTGGATAAGCAAGCCAAAACGGAGCTTACAGAGCTTAAAACCACGCAACTTGACGGTAAGAATTACGCCGCTTTTAATTTGTTGTTAGAGAGGAAGTAATTGATGCAGGAACTTTATTTGCAACTGCAAAATTTAAAACGTACCGATAAATACAGCCTGCTTTTAATCGCCGCGGTAGCGGTGTGTTTGGCAATAAAATTTTTAGCCATCGACCCGCTGCAAAACAGGGTGCAGCTTACACAAAATTTACTGGCAGAAGAACAGCAGCGGCTTGAAAATTACCGCAGTTTTGCGGAAGAATACCGCGATTATGAAGCATTTACGGCTGAACAGGCGCAGGCTGCGGAAGCTGCTTATAAACTTTTGCCGGAAGAAATAACGGCGGCAGAACTTATTTGCGAATATACGGAGCTGGCAGCTAAATATAATCTGCATATCCAGAGCATTAAACCTGTGCTGCCGCAAAAACAAACCAAAAAAGCTTACGAAGCAGTGACCTTAAAAATAATTTTAAGCGGCAATTTTTATAAAACGGCTGCATTTTTGGATGAATTGCAAAACGGGGGACGGCTTGTAACCATCAGCAACGCCGTTATGGAGCGCAATACGGAGGGCTTGCCCGGCGGTGTAACGCTTACCACAGATTTGACGGCTTATGCGTTAAAATAACGCAAAGTAATTGAACTGCTTGCTATAAGCCCGCTTTAAGTTGTATAATTATATAGTTGGAAGAACTTATTTTTGAGAGTTAAAAAGGATTTTGAACTATGGAATATAAAAAGCAGGTACAAGAATTACTGAACGATTTTAAAGCGGGCAAAATTGACGACGCTGCATTTTTGGAAAAGCTGCGCAGCAGTGAATACAGCGATTTGGGCTTTGCCATGATTGACCATGAGCGCAGCCTGCGTCAGGGCTTTGCCGAAGTTGTCTACTGCGAAGGCAAGACGGCGGAACAAACGGCAGCAATTATGTCGCGTCTGGCAGAAGTGCATGACAATATCATCGGCACGCGCGCCGGTGAAGAAAAATTTGCCGCCGTTAAAGCGGTTGTGCCGGATGCCGAATATTACAAGGACGCCGGTTTTATTAAAATTGAACGCCGCCCGTTGACGAAGGATGAAAAGCGTTATATCGCCGTTGTGACGGCAGGCACCAGCGATTTGCCGGTGTCGGAAGAAGCCGCGCTGACCGCCGAAATTATGGGCAACACCGTTAAGCGCGTGTATGATGTCGGTGTGGCAGGCATTCACCGCCTGTTCAGCAAAATTGATATTATCCGCGAGGCGAATGTAGTTATTGTTGTTGCCGGTATGGAAGGCGCGCTGGCAAGCGTTGTCGGTGGGCTGGTGGATAAACCTGTTATTGCCGTGCCGACGAGTGTTGGCTATGGCGCAAATTTTAAGGGTTTATCGGCACTTTTGGGTATGCTGAACAGCTGTTCGGCAGGCGTGGCCGTTGTCAATATTGATAACGGTTTCGGCGCAGGGCGCATGGCAAGCATTATCAATCATATGAGGTGAGAAGATGAAAAAAGCACTTTACATAGAAGCGTTTTCCGGCATCAGCGGCAATATGCTGCTGGGCGCACTCATGGATTTGGGCGCTGACGTAGATTTTATCGCAGCCGAGCTGCAAAAAATGAATTTGGGCGAATACGAACTGATTAACACGCGTGCCGATAAATGCGGCATTAACGCTGCGTATTTTAACGTAAAAGTGCCGGGCGTAGTGGAAGCGGCAGAGCTTGAGGAGCACGGACACTGCCATGGCGAACATGACGGGCACCACTGCCATCATCACGAGGGAGAGGAACATCATCACCACCATGATGAAGCAGAGCACCATTGCTGTCACCACCATGAGCATGAAGAAGGGCATGAACACCACTGCTGCCATGCGCATGACGGCGCGGAAGCGGTAATGCACCACCATCACCACCATGAACACAGAGGATTCAGCGAAATTAAAACAATCATCGAAAATTCAGCTTTGAGTGATAGCATTAAAGAAAAAGCTGTCGGCGTGTTCCGTATGTTGGGGCTTGCCGAAGCCAAAGTACACGGCAAAACACTGGAAGAAGTGCATTTCCACGAAGTCGGTGCGATTGACACGATTATCGACATCGTTGGCAGTTGCCTTGCGCTGGAATACCTTGGCATTGAAGAAATTTACGTATCCGAAATTAAAACAGGCTACGGCTTTGTGCAGTGCGCGCACGGTTTAATGCCGGTGCCTGCGCCCGCAACGGCAGAGCTTTTGTCGCACGGGCTGCGTTATGCGCAGGGTAACATAGCGCGCGAACTTACCACGCCGACCGGCGCTGCTTTAATGGCGGCGCTTGCCAAAACTTCCGTTGATATGCCGCATGGCTTTACTGCGGAAAAAGTAGGCTACGGCGCTGGGACACGCAACCTTGAAATACCAAACGTGCTGCGTGTAACGCTTGGCAGCATTGAAGATAGACACGCAAGCGGGCTGACGGTTGCGGAATGCAATATTGACGATATGAGCGGCGAAGTTTGGCCTTATGTGCAGGAAAAACTGATGGCTGCTGGTGCACTTGACGCATGGATTACGCCGATAATCATGAAAAAAGGCCGACCGGCGCAGATGCTTTCCGTACTGATGAAACCGGAAGCTTTGCCGGTGCTGGAAAAAATCATTTTAACCGAAACCACAACTTTGGGCATCCGTTATTACGACGTAGCGCGCCATTGCAGCGACAGAAGCTTTATTGAAGTTGCTCTGCCGCAGGGCATGGTAAAAGTTAAATACGCGCAGGACGGCGGCAGGATTTTGAACATTGCGCCGGAATTTGAAGACTGCCGCAAACTGGCGGAAGCAAGCGGCGTACCGCTGAAAAAAATTATGCAGCTGGCAGCAGCCGCAGCGGAGGCACAGCTTGAGCACTGATTTTAAAGCCTACATTGCAGGGCTGGTACAAAATTTTGCAAATAACGGCATTTCTGCCGAAGAAAAAGATTTGCAGTACGGCAGGCAGCTGGTGCTTACAAGCGGCAGCGATAAAACAACGCTTTCCGTTTACAACGGCAAAAAGGGCATTAAGCTGGTTTGGAGCGGCAAAAACACCAACTTTACCGACAAATGCAAAAGCGTTTTAATGCAGGATGAAGCCGCCGGTGCAGATTACCGCCTGTTAAAGGATTTTCCTGATTTCCGCGGCGTATGGGCGGGCAGCGATGAATCCGGCAAGGGCGATTTTATCGGGCCGCTGGTTGTTGCTGCTGTTATCTGCGATGAAAAAAGTGCTGCGCAGCTGTTCAACATTGGCGTTAAGGACTGCAAAACCGTCAGCGATAAGGATGTATTAAAGCTGCGCACTGAAATAGAAAAAACTGCACTTGCCACTTCCGTTCTGGCGTTGACGCCGAAAATGTATAACTACCGTTACAGCCAGATAAAAGCAGCGGGGCAGAACTTAAACCATCTGCTCAGCAGCGGGCATGCGGCGGCTTTATGTGCCGCGCTGGCAAAATGCCCACAGTGCAATTACGCGCTTGTTGACCGTTTCGCCGTCAATAACAATATCCGCGTCATGGTTAATACCAAATTCCCGCAGGTCAACGTAGTGCAAATGCCAAGGGCAGAGGCCGATATCGCCGTTGCGGCTGCGTCCGTACTGGCGCGCGCAGAATTTTTACGCATAATGGCTGAACTTGAAGCGCAGGCGGGGATACCGCTGCCGAAGGGCGGAGGGCCTGCTGCAACAGACTGCGCCCGTATGCTGGCACAAAAGCTTGGCAAAGATGCGCTAAATAATTTTGTAAAGCTGCATTTTGCCAACTACAAACGCATTTAACCGGAGAAACCATGAAACAACTGATAATCAATGCCGATGATTTCGGCCTGCATCCACTGATAAATAAAGGAATTATTAAGGGTCACAGCGAAGGTATCATTACCAGCACTTCGCTGATGCCCAGCGCGCCGTATTTTGATGAAGCCGTGCAGCTTGCGAAGGCAAACCCGTCTTTGGGCGTGGGTATTCATCTCACTTTGGTAGGCGGTGTTAAACCTGCCTGCACAAGCGGCGTAAATTCTTTATTAACTGCGGGCGGAGTTTTTGCAGAAGATTATACAGTTTTTGCAAAAAAATGGTATACTGGTAGTATAAAGAAAAATGAACTGGTAAAAGAACTGGAAACGCAGATTGAAAAAGTGCTGGCTGCCGGCATTAAACCGACACACATCGACAGCCATCAGCACATGCACGTCCTGCCCGGCATCGCCGGTATAGTTGTGCGCCTGTGCGAAAAATACGATATCAAAAAAATCCGCATGCCGGGCGAAAATATTTTCTGGTCCGGCGGTTTTGCAGCAGGCATTGGCAGAAAAATCGGCCGTGACGGCCTTAGCTTTTGTGCAATGCTGGCAAAAAGCAAAGCCAAAAGCGCGGGGCTTGTTTACCCGCAGCACTTTTTTGGCATGCTGGCGGGCGGCAATTTAAATGCGGAACTTGTTAAAGACATTTTGCTGAACCTGCCGGAGGGCACAAGCGAGATTATGACCCACCCTGGGCTTGACAGCGCAGAGCTGACAAAGCATTTTACCTGGGGTTACCACTGGCAGGACGAGCTTGGCGCGTTTCTGTCGGCAGAAAATAAAGAGATAGTCAGGGAGCACGGAATAAAATTAATTAATTTTGGCGGGCTTTAATTATGAACAAAAAATTGTTACGCAGGCTGCTGCTGGTTTTTGTAATTATTGTCCTGATTTCGGCGGCAGTTATCTACTTTACATTTGATATAAGGGCGCTTCAGTATTTAACCATGTTTAAACCCTGGAGCATTGCGGCTGCCTTTGGCATTCTGGCTGTAGGGCTTATTTTTGACGGCCTGAGGCTGATGACACTGGCGCGCGTTACTGATGAACGCCTGAGCGTTAAAGAGGTTATCAATGTAGTTTTAAGCAATTACTTTCTGGCGGTGCTTACGCCGGGCGCAAGCGGCGGCGCCATAGCGCAGATTATGTTTATGAAACGCGCTAATGTGCCTGTTGCCAAAGCGACGGTAATTGTTTTTGTGCGCACGATTATGTCGATAACCTTTTTAATTCTGCTGGTGCCGGTTGTGCTTTACAGCGACCCGTTCCTGAGCGAATGGATGCCGCCTGCCGTGATTGCCACGGTATCGGTAATCTTTATTTCCATACCGGTTGCCGTTGTGCTTTTAATGCGCACGCGCTATCCGGAGTTCTGGCTGGTTGCGCTGACAAGCAAGTTTTCGCACGATTACCGGCGCAAATGCTTTAACAGCTACAACGAATTTAAAAAAGCGTCGTTCATTATCGGCAGGCACCCGCTGATGGTGCTGCGTGCCTTTATTGAATCCGGCTTCAGCCTTTTGGGCATTTACGCAACCGTGCCGATGTTCTTCCTCGGCATGAACATCCAGTTTGACTGGTTACAGGTAATGGGGCGCATGGTACTGCTGAACCTTGTGTTGTACTTTTCGCCGACGCCGGGCGGCAGCGGCATTGCCGAAGCCGGTTTCCTTGTGCTGTTTACCGCGCTTCTGCCGGAAGGCACTGTTGGCATTATGGCCGTTTTATGGCGCTTTACCGCGGAATATTTTCCGTTTTTGCTGGGCGCGTTCGTTTCCGTCCGCGCGTTCGGCTCCAATATTATGTCTGCCAATAATCTGAAAGAGAGAGACAGTTGATGAAATTACTTGTTACGGGCGGCGCCGGTTTTATCGGCTCGCACCTGTTGGCGCACCTTGATGCGCAAAAAGAACATGAAACCGTGGTACTTGATAATCTTTCCACAGGTTTGCCAAATCACGTCCCGCAGGGCATGAAGCTTTGCGTGGGCGATATTTGTGATTTGGGCACGGTTGACAAGCTGTTTGCTGCGGAAAAATTTGACGCTGTTATTCACTTTGCGGCGCAGACGATGGTGCCGTATTCCTTGCAGCACCCGCAGGAGGATTGCAACACCAATCTTATCGGCCTGCTGAATATTTTGGAAAGCTGCCGCAAGTACGGCGTAAAAACCGTGGTATTTTCTTCCAGCGCCGCCGTTTACGGCGATAACCCAAACATCCCGCTGGCGGAGGATTTACCGCTTATGCCGACTTCCTGCTATGGCATTACCAAAATGACCAGCGAGCATTACCTGCGCATGTATCACGATTTGTACGGCATAAACAGCATTGTGCTGCGCTTTGCCAACGTGTACGGCGAGCGTCAGGGCGAAGGTGGGGAAGGCGGCGTTATCAGCATTTTCTGCAAGCTGCTGGTGCAGGATAAACCGCTGACTGTGTTCGGCAACGGTGAGCAGACGCGTGATTTTGTTTACGCCGGTGATATCGCCATAGCTGCCGCCAAAGCATTAAACCTTAAAGGCTTTAACGTAATTAACATTTCCACCGGCAGGGAAACCTCGCTGAACGAGCTTTTAGGCGCGTTTAAATCCGCCTGCGGGCATGATTTAACGGTAAACTATGCGCCTGCGCGCGAGGGCGATATTTTCCGCTCGGTTTTAAGCAATGATAAACTTAAAAGCCTGCTCGGCTTTGTGCCGCAAATGGACATTGAGCACGGCATACCCAAAACCTACAACGACTATTTAACACGCCGGAAGGAAGGTAATTGATGAAAAATTTAAACCTGCAAAGCCTGATTATTATTGCAGTTTTAGTGTTTGACCCGGACGAACCCGTTTATGCGGAGACGGCTCGCGAAATGATTAAGTACGGCGATTTCCTCTCGCCGCGTATTTTTGATAACTATTGGTACGACAAGCCGCCGATGTATTACTGGCTCGTCAGCATTTCCTTCGGACTGTTCGGAGATGGCGAAGCTGCGGCGCGTTTCCCGGCCGCGTTGATGGCGGTTGCTACCAGCGTTATGCTGTATTTTTCTGTCAGCAACATCTTCAGCGAGCGCGCAGGTTTCTGGGCTTCCATCGTTTTAACTACCTGCGTGGAATTTTTCTATCTGGGCAAGGCTGCCGTTACCGATACTACGCTGCTGTTTTTTATGACGGCAGCTCTTTTGTGTTACCTGCATAAATGGTACTGGGTAATGTACATCGCCATGGCGCTGGCAACCGTTACCAAAGGGCCTATCGGCATTGTCTTCCCAGGTGCGATAATTTTTCTGCACCTTGTGTTTACCGGCAACCTGCGCGAAATTTTAAAAATGCACGTTATCCGCGGGCTGGTGCTGTATTTTGCCATTGCCGCACCGTGGTACTACTTAATGTATCAGGTGCACGGCATGGATTTCATCAACACTTTTCTGGGCTTTCATAACCTTACGCGCTTTACCACGCCGGAACACCCCGACCGCGTACTGTGGTGGTATTATCTGCCGGTAATTATCCTCGGCATGTTCCCGTGGACGGGCATATTATTGCAATCCCTGCGCGCATCGATATCCGAAGCCAGCAGCGATGAGCTTGAAAAAATGTCCTTCTTCAATATCTGGTGGGTGTTTGTTTTGCTGTTCTTCAGCATTTCGCAGACTAAACTGGTTTCCTACATTCTGCCGATGTTCCCGGCATTAGCAATAATCGTCGGCTGGAACTTGGCAAGGCTTGAAAGCCAGCGCGGCGAATCGCTTATATCGTGGGTTATCGGTACGGCTGTAATGTTCGGCCTGCTTGGCGTTGGCTGGTACATTGGCGGGCAACAGCTGCCGGAAGCAGCTTTGGAAGCCAGTGTTTTAAGCGGCACGACCATTGTTATCGGGCTGGTAATTCTGTGGTTCCTGTGGCGTGAGCGCGACGTAATTTTTGCAGGCTATCTGCACGCGGCTATGGGCTTTTTAACCATGCTTATTGCGTTTTCGTTCATCCTGCCGCCGGTAGCTGATAAATTCAGCGTTAAAACCATGGCGGCGGAATATGTTGCAACCTGCGATACAACTAAAACGGTTTACGTTGATAAGTTCCTGCGCCCGGGCTTTATGTATTACACCGGCATAGCGGGCGAGGAGATGCTGCCGAAAACCGACGCTTTAAAGAACGCTGTTACCAACGCAGCGCCGAAGTACATTGTAGTGCGCCGTCTGGAATTTAAGCGCCTGCAAAATCCGGAAGCAGTCCAGAATCTGCGCATTGTTAAAGAAAAAGACGGTATTATGATTTTAGAAAAATATTGACGGAATGATTATGGCGGTTTTGAGAAATCAAAGCCGCCAATCTTTATTTTAAGGCACATTTATGGTATTATTAAAAGATAAAGCCCATGTGATTTTAAGGAGATTTTTGTGAAGATAAAGGGAGTTTTATTTGACCTTGACGGCACGCTGGTAAACACCACGCCGCTGATTCTGGAATCGTTCCGCCATACGTTCAGGCAGTTTGGCATGCCGGTCCCAAGCGACAGCGAGCTGGTTGCCGGTTTCGGCCTGCCGATGCGCACCGCCGTTAAGGCTTACATGCCGGATGAAATGGCAGACGAGTTTTGCGATGCCTACCGTGCCTATCAACGCACGCGGCACGATGAGCTGATAGAAGGCATTGACGGCGTTAGCGAAACACTTTCCACATTAAAGCTGTGCGGCATAAAAATGGCGGTTGTTACTTCCAAAAAGCGCCCGGCGGCAATCCGCGATTTGGGCTGTTATGATTTGGTAGAATACTTCGATACCATCATCGCCTGTGACGACTGCGCCGAAAACAAGCCTTTGCCCGGCCCAAGCCTGATGGCGCTCAAACGTCTTGGCTTAAACGGTACAGACTGCCTTGCGGTCGGCGACAGCCCTTATGATTTACAAAGTGCAAGGGCGGCAGGCTGCCAAACGGCTGCCGTGCGTTACACCAGCTTTGACTGGTCTTTTATTTTAAACGAGGGCAAACCGGATTACGTTTTAAACAAAATGACCGACTTACTGACTTTGATAGATACTTTAAACAAACAGGAGGATTAACATGCGCAAAATAGCAATTATCGGTGGCACCGGCGTTTACAGCCCGGATGCGCTGGCAGGATTTGAAGAAAAGGTTATTGCCACGCCTTACGGCGACGCGCTTTGCAAAATTGGCACGCTGCACGGCAATCAGGTAGTGTTCATTACCCGCCATGGCGTGGGGCATAGCGTACCGCCGCACAAAGTTAATTACCGCGCCAATATCTGGGCGCTGAAAAGCCTCGGCACGGAAGAAATTTTTGCCACCACGGCAGTCGGCTCTTTAAACAGAGAGATGAAAGCCGGGCATTTTGTTGTGTGCGACCAGGCGATTGACTTTACCAAAAGCCGCGTCAACACCTTTTACGATACGCCGGAACGCGGCGTGGCACATGTGGATTTTACCAACCCGTACTGCCCGCGCCTGCGTGCAAAAGTTATCAAATGCCTAGAAAAAACGGCAATCCCGTTTCATAAAACAGGCTGCTATGTCTGCACGGAAGGCCCGCGCTTTGAAACCGCAGCCGAAATTAAAATGTTCGCCATGCTGGGCGGTGACCTTGTTGGCATGACCAACCTGCCGGAATCCGTACTGGCGCGCGAAGCCGAAATGTGCTACACCAACTGCAGCATTGTTACCAATATGGCAGCAGGCATTTCACCGACGCCGCTGAGCCACAGCGAAGTTGTGGAAGCAATGGCGCAGAGCGGCAAAAACATGGCACAGCTGATTGAAGCCTTTATTGCCGATAACAACGAGGACACTGAAAGCTGTAACTGCGCGCACTGCATGGCAGAATTCGGCGGTTTTAAACTGTAAGAGGCAGCTATGGTTAAAACAATGGAATGGCAGCATGACGCGCTGGAGATTTTAGACCAGACGAAGCTGCCGGTGGAAATAAGTTTTATAAAATGCACAACTTACCTGCGCATTGCCGAAGCCATTAAGAGGCTGGAAGTCCGCGGCGCGCCCGCTATCGGCGCTGCGGCAGGCTTTGCCATGGTGCTGGGCTGGCAGCAGCTTATGCGTGAAGGCAGGCCAAATTTACAGGCTTTTGCCGCTGTACGCGATGAACTTACCGCCGCCCGCCCGACAGCAGTAAACCTTGCGTGGGCAGCCAACAAACTCTACGCAAAAGCGGATGAACTGGCAGGGCAGGGCAAAATGCCGGATGAAATTGCAGCACAGATGGAAATGCTTGCCATAAAAATTTACGATGACGATATCGCCTGCAATAAAAAGATGGGCGAGTACGGCGCAGAGCTTTTGCCGCCGCATACCCGCATCCTGACGCACTGCAACGCCGGTGCGCTGGCAACCTGCGGCTGGGGTACGGCGCTTGGCGTTATCCGTGCGGCGCACGCACAGGGCAAAATTGACATGGTTTATGCCGATGAAACCCGCCCGCTTTTACAGGGTGCGCGCCTGACGGTGTGGGAGCTAATGCAGGATAACATCCCGGTAACGGTTATTACCGACAACATGGCGGCGTGGACGATGAAACAAAAAGGCATTAACGCTGTCGTTACCGGTGCGGATCGCATTGCCTTAAACGGCGATACCGCCAACAAAATAGGTACTTACGGCGTGGCACTGGCGGCCAAACACCACGGCATACCGTTTTACATTGCCGCTCCTGTCAGCACGTTTGATTTTAATATCGCCACAGGGGCGGATATACCGATTGAAGAACGCAGCGCGGACGAAGTTAAGCGCTTGCAGGGCGTTGTAACAGCGCCGCAGGACGCACTTGCCTTTAACCCCGCGTTTGACGTTACGCCCGCCGAACTTATAACAGGCATTATTACCGAATACGGCGTTATCAAGCCGCCTTATTTGGAAAACATAAAAAAATTGCAGCTTAAAACCAAGGAGGAAAATTTTAATGGATAGTATGATTAAAGACATTGCCCTTGCGCCTTCCATCAGAAAATCGCCTGGGTAAAAGAGCATATGCCGCTGCTGAATATTTTGAACGAACGCTACGGCGGTAAAAAAATATTCGACGGTTTGAATATGGTTGTAACCATTCATCTGGAAGCAAAAACCGCGTACCTTGCGCAGACTTTGAAAAACTGCGGCGCTAATGTTGTCGTTACCGGCAGCAACCCGCTTTCCACGCAGGACGATGTTGCTATCGACGACGGCGGCGACCTTGTTAACATGCTGCACAACTCCCGCCGCGAGCTGATCCCGAACCTTATCGGTGGCAGCGAAGAAACCACCACCGGCGTGCACCGCTTAAAAGCATTGGACGAAGCCGGTAAACTGGCTTTCCCGATGATTGCCGTTAACGACGCTTACTGTAAATATCTGTTTGATAACAGATATGGCACGGGCCAATCCTCATGGGACGGCATTATGCGCACCACCAACCTTGTTGTGGCAGGCAAAACCGTTGTTGTTGCAGGCTACGGCTGGTGCGGCAAAGGCGTTGCCATGCGTGCC
>CASEGD010000035.1 GCA_949287345.1 uncultured Phascolarctobacterium sp.
GCGAACTTGACCCAAAGGATATCTGCGGCAGCCTGATTATGCTGCACCCTGTTAACATTCAGGGCTTTTGGGCGCGCCGCGAGTTTATTGTGCCGGAGGACGGTAAAAATTTAAACCGCGTCTTCCCCGGCAATCCGCAGGGCACGTTGTCTGAAAAAATTGCGTATTTAATCAGCAGCGAGCTGTTCCCGCTGGCGGATTTTTACGTTGACCTGCACAGCGGCGATATTCACGAAAGCCTGCACCCCTATGTTTATTACCCCGGCCAGCCGACGGAGGAACTGGCAGTCAAAGCGCGCGGCGTTGCCAAAGTGCTGAACGTGGAATACATGGTACGCTCCATGGCGACGGGCGGAGCTTACAACTACGCCGCTTCCACCGGTCTGCCTTCCATTTTGATTGAACGCGGCGGCGCAGGTCTGTGTCTGCACGAAGATATCGAAGAATACAAGTCCGATTTAAAGAATATCCTGCGCAAGCTGAAGTTGCTGGACGAACCGGTTAAGCCGCGCCGCTATATTCCGCGCGATGTGACGGACATTATTTACCTTGAAGCAATGGAAACCGGCTGCTGGCTGCACCATATCCACAGCGGCGATTTTGTGCACGAAGGTCAGATTTTGGGACGTACCACAGATTTGTTCGGCGAAACGCTTACGACTTACTACGCACAGCAGAGCGGCATTGTACTGTATGTCTGCCCGGCGCTGGCCGCGCCCAAAGGCACTGTGCTTTTAGCTTACGGCAAAATCCACAACGACGATTAACTTATAAAGCAAAAAGAAGCAATCCCATTGGGATTGCTTCTTTTTTATTTTCCTTATTTAATTTTAATCAGTTCGTAGCTGCGCGTGCCCATGCCGATTTTTTCAGCATGTTCAAGACAGGTTTTCCATTCGGATTCCGGCGTGATGTTGTGGAAATGGTCGTGCTTGGCAGCTTCAGCTGCGTCTTTGGCGATATGCTCGCCCAAAACGGAATCTGCCAGAGGCTGCGCGGCGTTCACCAAATCGGCACAGGCCTGGTCGAGCGCAACCGGGTCGAACGATGCCAGCATACCGATATCCGGCACAACCGGCGCGTCGTTTTCGGCGTGGCAGTCGCAGTACGGCGATACATCAACAATCAGGCTGATGTGGAAGTTCGGTCTGCCTGCCAGAATAGCCCATGCGTATTCAGCCATGCGTTTATTAAGGCGTTCACTGCTGCTGTATGCTTCCGGCGGGCAAACGGCGTCCATCGGGCACGCGCCGATGCAGCGCCCGCAGCCTACACATTTGTCCTGGTCGATATGTGCTTTTTTATTTTCAATTACAGGCGCGCCGTGTGCGCAAATGCGGCTGCACGCACCGCAGCCTATACATTTTTCGGTAATAACATGCGGTTTGCCGTCGTGGTGCATTTCCATTTTACCTGCACGGGAGCCACCGCCCATGCCGATATTTTTAATGGCGCCGCCAAAGCCGGTCATTTCATGCCCTTTAAAATGTGTAAGGCTGATTATAATATCAGCGTCCATCAGCGCCTTGCCGATTTTGGCTTCTTTAACAAGTTCTCCGTTCGGCACAGGCACATAAGCCTCGTCCGTGCCCTTCAAGCCGTCGGCAATAATAACGTGGCAGCCGGTAGAAAACGGGCTGAAGCCGTTTTCGTAAGCAGAAGTGATATGCTCCAGCGCGTGCTTGCGGCGGCCTACATACAAAGTGTTGCAGTCCGTCAAAAACGGCATGCCGCCCAGCTCCTTCACTACATCAGCCACAGCCTTGGCGTAGTTGGGGCGCAAGTACGACAAATTGCCCGGCTCACCAAAGTGGATTTTAATGGCGGCAAACTTTTTATTAAAATCAATGTTACCGATACCGGCAGCCTTAATCAGCTTAGCCAGCTTGCCGGGCAGGCTCAGCCCGCCGTAGCCGGTGCGCATGTCAGTAAAATAAACCTTTGCTTTTTCCATAAAATCATCCCTCCATGATTATATAAAAGTAAATATTTGCTGTGCATGTGCTGCACTTATTAATTTAATTATATCAGTCCCGGCAAAAAGATGCCATCCTCGTAAACATCGGGCTTGCCCAAATGGCGGCTGGGCACAAAGCTGCCGTGGCAGTCGCTGCCGCCGCTGATAAGCATGCCTTCCGTGCGGCAGTGCGTTAATAAAAGCTGCGTGTCCTGTTCGCTGTGGCCGGAATGGTAACATTCAAAACCGTCGAACGGTTCTTCAATCAGCTCCACCAAGGTCTGCGCCAGCCCCGGGCCGTGGAAGCTGCTTGCCGCGTGAGCGCATAAAGCAACGCCGCCCGCACCGTGGATAGCGTCAATAACCTCGCGGATAGTCGGAAAGGTCGGAAAGCCCAAATCGTGTTCCGGCGTAAAAATGCGTTTAAAAAAGTCGTCAACACCGGTGCATAAGCACTTATCAATCAAATACGCCAGCGATTTCCAGCCGCCGCGCCTGCGGTCGCAGGTGTAATTTTTAAATTCCTTAAAATCCAGCGGCCAGCCCTGTTTTATTAACAGCTGTACGCTGTCGTCATCCTTCTGCTCCAGCAGATGCGTGTTATGCGCTAGAAGTTCCTGCAAAGGCTTATTGGCAAGGTCAATGCCGTAACCCAAAATATGGAAGGAAATATCGTCCTTCGTTGAGCAGACCTCCACGCCCGGCACGCATTTTATGCCGCGCTCACCTGCAAGGCGCACGGTTTCCGCCACATTGGCGGTGCTGTCGTGGTCGGTAACGGCAATAATGCCAAGCCCCGCGCCCACCGCCGCGTCCACCAAATCCTGCGGCGTCCACGTGCCGTCGCTGGCCGTGCTGTGGATATGCAAATCAACCTTTCTCATTTTCTTTCACCTCGTGGTGATGGCAGCACACAGCAGGCGGCGCTGCCTCCTCTTTTGCAAAGCTCTGCCTTAAGCAGCTTAAAATAAACAGCACCGTGCCGGTCAGCACAATCGTGCCGCCGGGGGCAAGGTCGGCGTAATAAGACACCGTAAGCCCCACCGTTACGGTGATAATACCGTAAACAATGCCGCCGATAATTGTACCGGCAAAGCTGCGCGCCGACTGCAAAGCGCAGGCGACGGGGATAACCATCATTGCCGATACCAGAAGCAGCCCTACGATGCGCATGGAAAGCGCTACCGTCAGCGCCGTTAAAACTGCCAGCCACACGTTCAGCTTGCCTGCGGGCAGCCCTGCCACGCGCGCCGACGTTTCGTCAAAAGTAATGTATTGCAGCGGACGGTAAAACATCACCGTAAAGGCGCAGGCAAACAGCCCCAGCACCGCCACTACCCACAAATCGCTTGCGCTGATGGTCATTAAGCTGCCGAACAGGATGCTGCTTAAATTAAAGCCGCCCATGCGGTTCATGCTGCTGAAAATTACCGCCAGCCCAATACCGCTGTAAAAGAAAATCGCCAGCACCATTTCGGAAAAAGTATCCAGCCTGCTGCGCACCTTTTCGATTACCAACGCGCCCAGAACGGTTGCCAGCGCCGCGCTCAGCACCGGCTGCGCACCCAAAAGCGCGCCGCCCGCCACACCGGCAAAAGCAATATGCCCCAAGCCGTCGCCAATCATCGACTGGCGGCGCAGCACCAGAAAGCTGCCTATAAGCGGGCAAATGACGGCGACAATCAGCCCCGCCAGCCAAGCCCTTTGCATAAATCCTGCGGAAAACATCTCTAACATTCAGCTTACCTCTATCTGTAAAAATAACCGTGCTTGTGCCTGTGCACCAGCGCCTGCTGCACGCCGCCCCAAAAGCAGATGTTGTGGTCAAGGCACAGCGCGTTTTTGCACACCTTCGCCGCCAGCTCCAAATCGTGCGACACCATTACAATCGTCACGCCCTGTTTGCGGTTAATCTCGCCCAACATCGTGTACAGTTCTTCCTTCGCGTCCGGGTCAACGCCGGTTGCCGGTTCGTCCAGCAGCAAAAGCTCCGGGCTGCGCACCATGGCTCTCGCCAGATATACGCGCTGCTGCTGCCCGCCGGACAGCTCGCCTATTTTGCGGTGCGCCAGCTCCTTCAACGAAAAGCGTTCCATAATATCGTCAACCGCCGCCTTATCCTCGCGCGAGTAATGCTGAAACATACTGCCGCCGCTTAACCGCCCCAGCGAAACAACTTCGCGCACGCTGATGGGAAACGCCCTGTGCTGGCGCGCCGGGTTCTGCGGCACATAGCCGATTTTATCCCACGCCGTGAAATGCTCGCGGTCCTGCCCGAAGATTGCAATGCTGCCCTGTATGGGTTTTAAAATGCCCGCAAGCAGGCGCAGCAGCGTGCTTTTGCCCGCGCCGTTCGGGCCGATGACAGCGACAAAATCACCCTTTTCAATTTGCAGCGACAGGTCGTTTAAAATCCAGCCTTCGCCGTAGCTGTAACCAAGTTTGTCTATTTCAATTACCGTTTTCATTTTATTTACCGTTCAGCGCAGTATCAAGGTTTTCAATATTGCGCTCCATAATTTTTAAATAATCATCGCCGTTTTGGCGTCCTGCTTCGCTCAAGCCCTCCAATGGGTCCAGCACCAAAGTTTTCGCACCGGCTGCCTGCGCTATCGTTTCGGCAATACGCGGGCTGACCAATGTTTCAAAAAACACGTATTTAATGCCGTCTTTCTGCATAACGCCAAGCAATTTGTTCAGCGCTGCGGGCGACGGCTCTGCCTGCGGCGATAAACCCATAATTGATTCCTGCCGCAGACCGTAATCCGCCGCTAAATGCCCGAAGGCTGCGTGCGTGGTGATGAAGGTTTTTATTTTGGCGTTTTGCGCCACTGCCGTAAGTTTTTCGTCCAGCGCATTTATTTTGGCGATATACTCCGCCGCGTTCTGCTCGTACTCCGCCGCGTGTTCCGGGTCAGCCTTTACAAAAGCGTCGCGCACTGCGGCAACTTCAACCGCCGCCTTACGCGGGCTTAACCAAAAATGCGGGTCGGTTTTATCAAGCTGCTGCATAAAGTCCTGCCCCGCTTCCACCGCCTGCACGCCGTCATCAGCCACGGCTGCAACGGCAGGCTGCGCCCACGGCTCAACACCGCCGTTATACACAAACACTTTGGCTTTTGCCAGCCGCGTCAAATCACGTGCGCTCGGCTCCCAGTCGTGCGGCTCAATGCCGTCGCCAATCATGGTGTAAACGTTAACTCTATCGCCGCCGACGGCACGCGCAAATTCCGCCATCGGGTAAAAGCTGGCCGCTACCTGCATTTTTCCATCTGCGGAAGCGCCCTGCTGCCCGCCGCAGCCAAAGCACAGCAGCGCCAGCGCCAGGAAAAGCGCCGTTAAAAATTTATTCATTGCAAACTCCTTCAATAATATTGCCGCAAATTTATTGCAACTTAATGTACATCATGCGGCAATAGGTATATAATAAACCTATATAACTAAAATAGGAAGTGTTTTTTATGAAACTGAACCTGAACAAAAACCAGATTGCAGCTTTTGATATAGACGCACAGCAGACTTTTACGCCGCTATGCCCGAATGAACTGCCCGTTGCCGGCGGTGACGAAATTGCCGCCGAGCTTAATGCGCAGGCGCAGTTTGCTTCGCTGCGTGTTGCCTCGCGTGATGCGCACAGCCCCAAAGCCGTGTGGATTGCAAACGCCGAACACGCGCCGCTGACGCCTGTTACGGGTTACGCCGACAGCGATTTGTACTGGCCGAGCCACGCCATTGTAGGCACCAAGGGTTTTGAATTTATCCCGGGGCTTGACCCCAAAGCTTATGCCTTTCAGGTTTACAAGGGCATCGAGCCGGACAAGCACCCCTACGGTGCATGCTACCACGATTTAAAGGACACGCTTTCAACAGGCGTGATTGAATTTTTGCAGAACCGCGGCATTAAAGCCGTTATCTGCGGCGGGCTTGCCACCGATTACTGCGTTAAAAACACGGTGCTGCAATTAGTGCGCGCCGGTTTTACGGTTATCCTTAACCTTGCTGCCTGCCGCGGCATTGCGCCGGATACCGTTGCCGCCGCCCTTGATGAAATGCGCGGCGCAGGCGTTATTATTGTCAATAACAGCGCCGAGCTTAAAGAGCTGTTGTAATTAAACCGGCACTTCCACAAATTCGGTGCTGACTTCGTCAAGCTCTACTATGCGGTTCAGCGCCGCCGTCAGCCATTCTTCGGCTTCGGACTTCTGCTCGCGCTTCATGTACAGCAAAATATGTACGCGCTCGCCGTATTCCGCACCGTTGACGGTAAAAATGCTCTGGTTGTATAGCTTGTTCATAATGCGCCCGGCTTCACCCGGAGGCGCGCTTAAGCTGAACACCGTCATTTCCACGCGGCGCGCAAGGCCTGCTGCTTCCACGGCGCTGACAACGCTGTTTGTGTAGGCGCGTACCAAACCGCCCGCACCCAGCTTAATGCCGCCAAAGTAGCGCGTTACCACCGCCGCCACGCCGGTTAAGTTTTTTTTGCGCAGCACCTCCAGCATCGGCACACCGGCCGTTCCGCTCGGTTCGCCGTCGTCGCTGGACCTTTGCTGCATATCGTTTATAATATAGGCAGAGCAGTTATGCGTTGCGTCCCAAAATTCTTTTTTGGTGCTTTTGATAAATTCCTGCGCTTCCGCTTCGCTGCTTACCTTTTTCAGCGTACATATGAACCGCGATTTTTCAATCACGATTTCCGTACGGCAATCCTTCTGTATTGTTTGCATAACAAACTCCTTTCCTAAATAATTATATCATAACGGCAAAGCTTTTATTAACCTTGCCGTAAAACTTCTTCCCCGCTTTACGGAGGTGAAGCACTTGACTCATTTAGTTCCGCTCATCAGCGATCTGGCCCTGATTCTGACACTGGCGGGCCTTGCGACAATTTTATGTAAAAAATTCAACCAGCCGCTTATTTTAGGTTACATGTTGGCGGGCTTTTTAGCCAGCCCGCACTTTACGCTGCTGCCCAACGTCATCGACGGCGACAGCATCACCATCTGGGCGGATATCGGCGTTATCTTCATTTTGTTCGACCTGGGGCTGGATTACAACTTCAATAAAATAAAAAGCACCGCCAACACGGCCATTATCGCCGCCGTGGCGGAATTTACCGGCATTGCCTGCCTGGGTTTTGCCTGCGCGCAGCTTTTGGGCTGGAGCGTTACCGACAGTATTTTTACCGGCTGCATGCTGACGATGAGCAGCACCGCCGTTGTCAGCAAAACGCTGGGCGAGCTGAACCTTCTGAAGAAAGCCTTTGCGCCGATTGCTTTCGGCATTCTGGTACTGGAAGATATCTCCGGCATTATCATGATGGTTGTGCTCTCCACCGTCGCCGCCGCGGGCAGCGCCATTTCCGCAGCTTCCATGCTGCAAAGCATCGGGCTGTTGCTGTTCTTTTTAATCATCTGCTTCATCATCGGCATTTACTTTTTGCCCAGCTTTTTTAAAAAGACCCGCAAATATTTTAATGATGAAATGCTGCTCACCGTTTCGCTGGGCCTGTGCCTCAGCATGGTGGTGCTTGCCTCGCACATGGGGTTCAGTTCCGCGCTGGGCGCGTTTTTAATGGGCACGCTGCTTTCGGGCACGGTGTACACCAAACGCACCAAAGTTTTGCTGGAGCCTGTTAAAAATCTGTTCTCCGGCATCTTCTTCGTATCCGTCGGCATGATGGTTGACCCCACCGTCGTCAGCGGCAACCTGCTCACCATCATCGCGCTGTCCGTTACGCTTATTTTTGGCAAATGCCTCTTTACGTCGCTCGGCGTCATGTTATCCGGCCAGCCGCTTAAAACCAGTATGCAATGCGGCTTTGCGCTGACGCAGCTCGGCGAATTTGCCTTCATCGTTGCCAGCATCGGCGCGGGCTACGGCTTAACCAGCAGCTTTTTGTACCCGGTGTTCGTCGCCGTTTCCGTCGTCACCATCTTCTTTACACCACATGTGCTGCTTAACGCGGGCAAGGCTTACCGCCGCCTGCTGCACAGCCTGCCTAAAAAAACTGCTGTGATGCTGATTGAGGCGCACCGCGATAACAAAGGCAACGAAAAGCAATCCGAATGGACTAATTTTTTACAGATTTACTTTACGCGCATTGTTGTTTACGCTGTAATTTTAATTTTTATTTCCTATATGGGCACGAACATGATTCTGCCCTACTGCCAAAACTATTTGCAGGCACCGGTAAGCAATTTTACCGCCGCCGCCCTGACGCTGCTGCTGATGCTGCCGTTTTTGACGGCACTTATGGTAAGCCGACTTGGCAGGCGCGACCTTGTTGCCGGGCTGTGGTTCCAGAAACGCAGCAACCGCCCGCTGATTCTGGTTTTGATGTTCGTTAAGGTTGCCATCGGCATGTTTTTTATCATGCAGGTGTTTACCTCCATGCTGGGACTGCACACCATCGTCGCCATCATCGCCGCGCTGGTGCTGGCAAAATTCATCTACTCGTCCGATTACCTCGTCAGCCGTTACCTGCAAATCGAATCGCAGTTTTTAATTAACCTCAACGCCGAAAATCTGGCGGCAGCCGCA
>CASEGD010000036.1 GCA_949287345.1 uncultured Phascolarctobacterium sp.
AGAGTAAGGCGGCGCGCAAATGAGAAAGTTTTTGTGGCTGCTTTTGCTGGTGCTGTTCACCGGTTTTATCTTCTTTAACTCGTCCATGTCTGCGGAAACCTCGCACAACGCCAGCAGCCTGCTTGCCCAGTGGCTGGACAGCTTTTACAGCGCCATCGGCGACCCGATGCCGGTGGACCGTTTGGAAGCACGCCTGCGCAAGCTGGCACACTTAGCAGAATTTGCCATGCTGGCGGTGATAATGGTTAATACCTTTATCGCGTGGCGCATTTCCAACCGCGTGGCTTCCGGCTACATCCTGTTTTTAGGTTTAGCCGTCGCCGTGGCGGATGAATACATCCAGCTTTCCGTGCCCGGGCGCAACGCGCAGATTACGGACATCGTGCTTGACTTCTGCGGCATCTTCATCATCTGGTGCTGCCGCCAGATATGGCTGTGGAGCAAGAAATAATTGAATAAAGGCAATAAAAAAACACCTGCTTTACGGCAGGTGTTTTTGTTTTATCTTACATTTCTTTTATAAACTTGCAGAATTTATCAACGGCTTCCTAGTGCTTGCAGATTTCTTCGTAAACTTCCCGCGGCACGATGACAAACTGCTGGTTGGTGGAGGAATCTACCAGAAATTCAAAGCCTTTTTGCTGCAATGCGGCTTTAATCTGCATGGCGGTGTCGATGCCCTGTTGGCAAACTTTGTAATACAGACCGTTGGTGAACATGGCTTCAAACTGGATGCCGAGCAGCCTGCCTTTGGCAAGGATGGAACCGCACTGTTTTGCCAGCGGGATGAAGTCTTCTTTAATGGCGGGGTTTAAAATAACGGCAGCTTCGCCGAACAGCAGGCCGCATTTGGTGCCGCCGATGTAGAATACATCGCACAAATTGGCAAGGTCGGCCATGGTAAAATCGCAGGCGGGGCTGGTTAAGCCGTAGCCCAAACGCGCGCCGTCGATGTACAGATACAAACCGTACTGTTTGCAGACAGCGTACAGATCTTCCAGCTCCTGTTTGCTGTACAGCGTACCGATTTCCGTCGGCTGTGAGATGTACACCATTTTAGGCATTACAATGTGTTCGCGGCTGGGGTCGTGCAGGTATTTTTCCTGCTCTGCGGCAATCTGCGCCGCGGTAAGTTTGCCGTCAGTATCCGGCAGGGAAATTACTTTATGCCCGCCGCGTTCAATCGCGCCTGCTTCGTGCGTGTTGATGTGGCTGCGCACGGTGCCGTACACGCCGTGGAAGGGGCGCAGCGCAGCCGCGATAATGGTCAGGTTGGTCTGCGTGCCCGCCATTAAAAAGTAAACATCGGCGTCGGGGCGTCCGCATTCCTTCTGAATCAGCGCCTTCGCAGCCTCACAGTAAACGTCTTCGCCGTAGCCCGGCGTTTCTTCAAGGTTCGTGGCGCTCAAAGCCTCTAAAATTTCCGGCGTGCAGCCGGTGGTGTAGTCGCTGGTAAAATAATGCATGTCTAAACCTTCTTTCATTAATTGCCGCGCCTGCTGCGGATAACTTCAAAAATAATCGGCGTCAGCGAAAAGAGCACGATGCCCATGGTAACGTACGAAAAATTTTGTTTGATGAACGGAATGTTGCCGAAAAAGTAGCCGCCGCCGAGGAAAATAAATACCCAGGTGCAGGCGCCGGTAACATTATAGGTGGCAAAGGTGCGGTAGTGCATGGTGCCGATGCCGGCCACAAACGGCGCGAAGGTGCGCACAATCGGGGCAAAGCGCGCCAGAAAGATAGCTTTGTGCCCGTGCTTGGCGTAAAAATCTTCGGCTTTTTTTACGTATTCGGGCTTGATAAACCGCGAGTGCGCCTCAAGCATCTTATGCCCAAAGTGCTTGCCAATCTCGTAGTTGCAGGCATCGCCGCTAACGGCAGCCACTAAAAAGATAACCGTCAAAAGCGGCAGGCTCAAGCCATCGGCGGTAGCCGCCAGAGCGCCGCAGGCAAACAAAAGCGAGTCGCCCGGCAGAAACGGCGTTACAACAAGCCCCGTTTCGCAAAAGACGATGATGAACAAAAAGGCGTAAATCCAGTGCCCGTAGGCTTCCATAACCACAGGCAGGTAACGGTCAAAGTGTAAAATAAAATCGGCAATATGGGAATAATAAGCTTCCATCGGCTCCTCCTTATACAAAAACTAACAATATTTTACCACAAAGGCGCGCAAAAGAATAGAAAAAATAATTTTGTAAGCACTAACTAACTTTGGGCTGTATTAGCGCCCGTTATGTGTTATAATATCAGTGTTAAATTAAATCAGCGTTAAAGGGAGATTTATATGGATATTAAACTGATACAGGAAAAAATTGCCGAATACAAAGCCAAAGGCTGTGAAGTGCCCGAGCCGGAAATGATTAAAACGCCGGAGCAGATTGAGGGCATCCGCGCGGCGGCGAAGATTAACAACGCCTGCCTTGATTTGATTGCTGAAAAAATTAAAACCGGCATGACGACTGAGGAAATTGACGCGCTGGCTTACGATTTTATCACCAAAAACGGCGGCATTCCCGCGTGCCTCGGTTTTTACGGCTTCCCCAAAAGCATCTGCACTTCAATAAACGACCAGGTTTGCCACGGCATTCCGGATAAGACGGTGCTGAAAAGCGGCGACATTATCAACGTGGACGTTACGACGATTTATAACGGCTTTTACGCCGATGCTTCGCGTATGTTTATGATTGGCAAGGTCAGCAAGCCCAATCAGGATTTAGTGGCGATTACCAAAGAATGTATGCGCCGCGGCGTTGAAGCCTGCAAGCCGTGGGCCTTTATCGGCGATATCGGCGCTGCCATTGCCCCGTTTGCGCGCAAGCATGGTTACAGCGTGGTGACGGAGTTCGGCGGGCACGGCGTCGGCGTGGATTTCCACGAAGAACCTTTTGTGTGCCACGACAGCAAAAAGAATACCGGCATGCTGATGGTGCCGGGCATGGTATTTACGGTTGAGCCGATGATTAATGCCGGCCGCCGCAATGTGTTTATTGATTCTACCAACGACTGGACGGTTTATACGCAGGATGGCAGCATGTCCGCCCAGTGGGAAAACACTGTGCTTATTACCGACACCGGTGTGGAAGTTCTGGCGTGGTAAAAGTGTTTTATTTGACGTCGCTGAAAATTAGTGATACAATATTTTTGGTAAGAAATGATACGAAGGAGTCAAGTGATATGATTCCAAACGAAAACCCCGGAGTGGCAGCTCCGGGGTTTTCTATTCCCATTTTACGCGGGAGGGCTTAACTCCGCAGGATAGTTACCGGTTGTTAATCGCCGTCTATCCATTTGATGATGTAGTGGCAGACTACACCAGCCGCGACGGCGATGATAAATGATACGAATTCCGTCAAGTGACATCCCCCCCCTTCCGTACCGGTTTAGGGGCGGTAACTTTAATATTATAGCAAATTTACAAAATATATAAAAGTGTGTTTTACTTTAAATACCGAATTATGTTAAAATAAAAGTACCTTTTCCGCTGGAAGGTGTGACAGTAAAACAGGACCGGAGCTTTTATCGGCTTCGGTCCTGTTTTTGTAATTTAATTATTTTGTTTCTTCTTTTTTATCCGCAGCTTCCTGCGCTGCTTTTTCTGCTTCCTGCTGGGCCTTCATTTCCATTTTGGCTTCGTAGCGGTCGTATTCGTCCCAATCGGGGTGCGCTTCGGCAATCCGGCGGTCCAGTTCCTCATCGGCGCGTTTGGCAGCTTCGGCAGCTTCCTTGCGTGCTTTGGCTTCGGCTTTCTGCTCGGCTTTGGTTTTCTTCTTTTCTTTTTCCGGTTCGGCTAAAAGGTCTTCGCCGTATTTATTGGGGCCTCTGGTGCCGCGGAAGAAGATTAAGAAGATGTTGAACATCTGGGCGATGTAGAACAAAATGCTTGCAGCCAGGTCAATGGCGCTGTTGCCGGTGTTAACGTTACTTAACATCGCACCGGTGCCTACCAGCATCCACCAGCCGCTCAGGTTCATATCGTGCAGGCGGCGCACACCCAGCGAAACGCTGGCGATAATCAGCGGAATGTAATAAACCCAGAAGGTCAGCGTTTTGCGCACGTTTTCGGCAAAATGCGCCGGGTCTTGCTTAAGGTGCTGTTCGGCGTTGATAACGATTAAAACAAAAAATATACTGAGCGCGCCCAGCATCATCAGGCGCATAAAAAACGGTTTGCGGTTCAGGCGGCCGCTGAAACAAAAATAGCTTTGCTTAAACTCCTTGACTGTCATTAAAAAACCTCCGGTCAGAATGTCATATAAAATTTATTATTCGCCGCAAGCGGTGTTATTCCTGCCTGCGGCTGCGCTTTTGCTGCCAAAAAGTGTGGAATTTGTCTGCCAGTTCCTGCTTGGTGCATTTGGCAGGCCAAAGCTCCTGCGGCGCGGTGCGCATGGCTGCCGCCAGATGGTCGTACGCTTCGGCGTTGAACTTCTGCAAGGCGGCGATAAGCTCCTTTGCTTCCTGCCTTTTGGTATGCCCGTCGTAAGGGCAGGGGTTTTTCAGCGGCGTTAAGCCGAGCTGCTGCACCATGCTGATGATTTCCGCCTCGCGGTAATACAAAAGCGGGCGTATCAGTGTCAGCCCCGTGCGGCTAAGCGGTGTTACCGGCAAAAAGGTTTTCAGCTGCCCGCTGGCGGCAAGGTTTAAAAAGAAGGTTTCCACAGCGTCGTCGTGGTGGTGCGCCCATGCTACCTTGTTAAAGCCAAGCTCCAGCGCCGTGCGGTTGGTGGCGGCGCGGCGGAAGTAAGCGCAGGTAAAGCACGGCGTGTTGGTGCGTTTGTTCCACGCTTCGGTAACGTCAACCTTGCTGCTGTAATGCTTAAGCCCGTACTGCGCGCAGAAGCTTTCCAGCTCATCTTTGGGAAAGTCCGGGCTGAACATCGTATCGACGGTGTAGCACGCCAAATCAAACTTAAACGGAGCGTACTGCTGCAATTCTGCCAGCGCAGCGGTTAAAAACATGCTGTCCTTACCGCCGCTCAGGCCGATTAGCACGCGGTCGCCGTCCCTTAACATATCAAATTCAATTACGCAGCGCCACAGCTTGCCAAGCAAATCTGCGGGCACAAAAGGTTTGCGGCTCATGGCATCTCCTTAAAAAATCATGCTGCTATTATACCATAACGCGCATAAAAAAGCACCTGCCGTTTCAGCAGGTGCTTTGTGTTTTGTTTCAGCCCAGTGTTTCGCTTACTTTTACCAGCTCATCGCGTATTTTAATATGCTGCGGGCAGGCTGCCTCGCACGCGCCGCACTTAATGCACTCGGCGGCTTTTTTCAGGCCGTGGCCTTTAACCAGCCAGTTTTCCTGGTGCTTCGCCGCGCCCAAATCCTTATACAGCGTGTAATAATTCATCGCTGTAAAGCTGCCGCTGATGCCGATATGCATCGGGCAGACCTTGGCGCAGTAATTGCAGGTGGTGCAGGGGATGAGCGGGATGCGCGCCAGTTCTTCCTGCGCTTGTTTCAGCGTCGCTTCTTCGTCAGCGCTTAAACCGTTAAAGCCCTTCATGTAGCTCAAATTGTCCTGCATTTGTTCAACGCTGCTCATGCCGCTTAAAACGGTAATAATGCCGTCAAGATGTGCGGCAAAGCGGATAGCCCAACTGGCGACGGACATTTCCGGTTCGGCGTCCTTCAAAATTTTCTGCACGCTTTCCGGCGGGTTGGCCAGCATGCCGCCCTTAACCGGCTCCATAATGATGACGGGCTTATTGTGCTTACGCGCAACTTCGTAGCAGCGGCGCGACTGCACTGCCGGGTAATCCCAGTCGGCGTAGTTAATTTGCAGCTGCACAAATTCCATTTCCGGGTGCGCCGTTAAAATAGCGTCCAGCTCCTCCGGCGTGGAGTGGAACGAAAAACCTACATGCTTAATCAGCCCCGCGGCTTTCTTTTCCTGCACAAAGCTCCACATGTCAAAGTCGTCAAAATATTTGGTACGGCTTTCGCCGAGGTTATGCAAAAGGTAAAAATCAAAATAGCCTGCGCCCGTCTGTTTCAGGCTGGTTTCAAACTGGCTGACTGCTTCTTCGCGCGTTTTGCAGTTAATCCACGCGGCATTTTTGGTTGCCAGCTGGAATTTTTCGCGCGGGTAACGCTCAACCAGCGCTTGCCTGATAGCGTCTTCGCTGCCGGGGTAAGCCCAGGCCGTATCAAAATAAGTAAAGCCGGCTTCCAAAAACATATCAACCATTTGTTTGGTTTGCTCAATATCGATAGCGCCGTCTTTCTGCGGCAGTCGCATCAGCCCAAAGCCCAGCTTTTTAATGTCTTCGCCAAGATATGCCATAATATCCCTTCTTTCGTAAACTGCTAATTTAATTATAAACCGCTTTTAAAAGGCTGTAAATTTGGAAGCCACTCCAACTTAAATCGCCTTCAGGGCTTTTAAGCAATCCAGCGTAAGGCTTTCGCGCAGCGGCAAATCTTTAGCATTTTCTAAATCCATATTCAGCGCAAAAACGTAGGTGTTGCCTTCAGCTTCCACCCAGCCGACAAACCAGCCCACGGGCGTATCAATATTTTCCGTCGCCCAGCCGGTTTTGCCGTGCAGCGTGTAGTTTTTGTTCTGCTCTAAAACGGTAATGGCTGCCACCTGCGCTTGCGCAGATTTATCATAAGGCAGTTTCTGCTGCGCCAGATAAGTTAACAGCTGCACCTGTTCCAGCGCGCTGATTTTCAGCGGTCCTTGCAGCCAGAAGCTGTCAAGATGTTCGCCGATTTCCATATTGCCGTACTGCAAAAGGTTCAGGTTGGCCTGCATGGCGGGGCGGCCGATGCGGCGGGCAAGTTCCTTATACGCAGGCACCTGCGAGCGCTTGATGGCTAAACGCAGGTTGGCGTCGTTCTGCCAGCTTTCAAGGTAAACGGTTTCGCCCATGTATTTGTAAAAATATTCGTCCACATTTTTAACGGCGTGTACGTTTAAACCGATGAGCGAGTTAAAAATTTTAAAGGTGCTGGCGGGGTAAAAACGCTGCGCCGCGCGTTCCGCGTTGTGGATGTAGCAGGCGTTGGCGTCAGCGTCGTACACAACAAGCGTGCCGTCAATATTGCCGCGCTCAAAAATTTCATCAACGGCGGCGGAATATTTTACTTCTGGCACTGCTTCGTCCGCGTAAGCGGCAAACGGCAGGCACACAAGTGCAATTAACAGGGCTATGGTTTGCAGTAATTTTTTCATAAAGTTCCTCCTCATGCAAAAAGCGCCCTTGCGGACGCTTCAGCGTTAAAATTTTTATTTCCAGCCGATGGTAACGGCACCTTTAAAGTGGCCGTCGATAAATTTCTGCACATCGTCGGACTGGTAGATTTTTTGCAGCTGTTCGATGCGCGGGTCATCGGCGTGTTCTTTTTTGGTAACAAAAATGTTGATGTACGGGGAAGCCGCGCCTTCAACCATCAGACTGTCCTTAACCGGGTTCAGCCCTGCGGGCAGCGCGTAGTTGGCGTTAATAACGGCTACGGTTACGTCCGGCAGGCTGCGGGGAATGGTGGCAGCGTCCAGCTCGAGGAATTTGTAGCCGTGCGGGTTGCCGGTAATATCTGCCACGGAAGTGGTAACGTCGGTAATATCCTTAACTTCAATCAGTTTCTGTTCTGCCAGCAGCAAAAGCGCCCTGCCGCCGTTGGAGGGGTCGTTCGGAATACCGATGGTAGCGCCGTCGGGGATAGCCTCGCCTTTTTTGATTTTATCGCTGTAAACAGCCATCGGGAAGTTTACGGTTTTAAAAACTTCGACCAAATCAAATTTGGGTTCTTTCTCCAAAGTAGCGTCAAGATAGGGTTTGTGCTGCATGCAGTTGGCAAAAATTTCGCCCTGGTACAGCGCAATGTTGGGAGTTACAAAATCGTTGAACTCCACAACTTCAACATTCAGCCCTTCTTTGGCGGCAAGGCGTTTAACCTCGTCCATAATTTCGGCATGCGGGCCTGCTGTTACGCCAACCCTTACCGGTTCACCGGCAGCGGGAGCCTGTTTTTCATCGCCGCCGCAGCCAAAAACGCCAAGCGCTAAAGTGCCGATGGCAAGAGCCGCTAAAATTCTTTTTAATCTGGTCATAGTTTTTACCTCCTCATTAAAACAACAAATTATAATTTATTTTTGTTCAGCTTTTTGCTGAGCGTATCGCCAAGGTACTGGATAATCTGCACCATGGCAATCAAAATAACAACGGTAACAATCATAACATCCGGCTGGAAGCGCTGATAACCGTAGCGGATGGCAAGGTCGCCGAGGCCGCCGCCGCCTAAAACGCCCGCCATGGCGGAATAACCGATAAGCGCGATAACCGCCAGCGTAATGCCCAGCACGATGGAGTGCAAAGCTTCCGGCAGCAGCACTTTGTAGATGATTTGCAGCGGGCTTGCACCCATGCTCTGCGCCGCTTCGATAACGCCGTGGTCAATTTCCAGCAGTGAAGATTCAATAACGCGGGCGATGAACGGCGCTGCGGAAATCGTCAGCGGCACAATTGCCGCCGTAGTGCCGATGGAAGAACCAACCAGCACGCGCGTCAGCGGGATGATGGCTACCATTAAAATAATAAACGGGGTGGAACGGGTGGCGTTGACGATAACGCCCAGCACGGAATTAACGGCTGCGTTCGGCAGAATGTGGTTGGCACGCGTAACCGTCAAAATAATCCCCAGAGGGATGCCGATAAGGCTGGCCAGCAGTGTGGAGGCCACAACCATATAGCTTGTTTCCCAAAAGGATTTTATTAAAAGTTCAATCATTTCATTTGACATAACCAAGCACCTCCACTTGCAGGTTCTGCGCACGCAGATA
>CASEGD010000037.1 GCA_949287345.1 uncultured Phascolarctobacterium sp.
ATACCTTCTTCGGCCCTGTTGAAGTAAAAGACGGCGACAAATTCTACTTTGACGGCAAAGTGCTGGTTGTTACCTATGCACCGTACGAAGTTGCACCGTATGCGGCAGGCGTTGTAAGCTTTATCGTACCGGCTGACAGCCTGAGCGATATTTTGGTTTACTAATTTTGCGTCAATAAAAATAAATGCAAATCTGTTTATTTTACTGCCTTAAGATGTTATAATTAAGGTAGTCAACGGAGACTCCACAGGGTATCTGTGGGGTCTTTTGTTTTAATATCCCGGTGGGGAGGAGAGTGGTTTTATGGAAAAGAACGAAGTTCAGAAAAAGGGCTTTTTCGATAAAGCGATGGACTTTATCGAAAAAATCGGCAACGCGATGCCGGACCCAGTCAGCCTGTTTATTATACTGGCGATTGTGGTTGTAATTCTTTCCGCAATTTTGGGCAGCATGGGTTACAGTGCGGTGCATCCCGGTACGGGCAAAACCATTCAGGTTATTAACCTGCTGACGAAGGACGGCTTCCGCGATATGTACAGTAAAGCGGTAAGCAATTATTCCGGTTTTGCGCCGTTGGGCATGGTATTGGTTTGCATTATCGGCGCGGCCGTTGCGGAAAAGAGCGGCTTTTTGGTTACGATGATGAAAGAGGTTATGGGCGACGCTAAATCGTGGGTTGTAACTTTTGCCATTATTTTTGTTGCCATTAACGCTAACCTTGCGGGCGATGCCGGCTTTATCGTTATGCCGCCGCTGGCTGCCGTTATTTACATGGGCCAGCCCGGTTTTGGGTATGATTGTGGCTTATGCCGGTGTAGCGGGCGGCTTTAGTGCCAACATTATGCTGGGCATGACGGACGCTTTGGCATACGGCTTTACGGAAAACGCCGCGCGCATGATTGACCCGAATTATTCCGCCACCATGGCGATTAACTGGTACTTTTTGATTGCGTCCTGCTTTGTACTTTCTATTTTTGGTACGTTGCTGACGGAAAAATTTATGGTTAAACGCTTCCCGGTAAGCAAAGAAGAACTTGCCAAATATAATTTTGATGAATCGGAAGGCAAAGTTACCGAAGAACAAAGACGCGGTTTAAAATGGGCTGCTGTTGGCTTTGTTGTGTTTGTAATCGCGCTGGTGCTGGCCTGCATTGGTGATGACCCGCTGCTGGCAGACCCCAAAACCCATTCTGTTTTGACGAATGGTTCGCCTTTTATGAGCGGCATTATTTTAACTGTTACGGTGGCATTGTTTGTTGTTGGTGCGTGCTACGGTTTTGGCTGCGGCCGTTATAAAAACGACAGGGATTTGTTTGCCGATATTACGACAGGTTTTAAAGATATGGCCAGCTACATTTTTATGTGCTTCTTTATTGCGCAGTTTACCAGCTATTTTGCATGGAGCAATCTGGGCATTGTTATGGCGATTAAAGGCGCGGAATTTTTGCAGAGCATGCAGTTTACCGGCGCACCTTTGCTTGTTGGCCTTATTTTCGTATCCTGTATTGTTAATATCCTTATCGGTTCGGCATCTGCAAAGTGGGCTATCCTTGCGCCGATTTTTGTGCCGATGCTGATGCTGATGGGCTTTGACCCGGCGGTTACGCAGGTTGCTTACCGTATCGGCGATTCCATTACCAACCCGCTGTCCCCGCTGTTCCCGTACTGCCCGGTTATTTTGGGCTTTGTTCGCAGATACGCGCCGGAGATGGGGCTTGGTTCGGTTATCGCCAACATGGTTCCGTTCTCCGTAACTTATGCGGTTATCTGGATTATCCAGCTTCTGGTTTGGATTTTCCTCGATATTCCTCTGGGACCGGGCGGCGGTATTTACCTGAACTGATTATTTAATTTAGCGGCTGTCTTTATGGCGGCCGCTTTTAAGGAGTATGGCTATGTATTACACAAAAATTGCAATTTCCGTTCATGGCAGCTCGGCGCACGGCTCTACGCCTCATCTGGGCAAGGATGCCATTGTGGCTGCTTCTGCCATCATTTTAAACGCGCAGACTCTGGTTAGCCGTGTTAATAATCCGCTTAAGCCGCTGGTTTTGACTTTTAGCGGCGTAAACGGCGGCACGCAGTTTAACATTATTACCGATTTGGTGCAGATGACGGCGTATTTATATGCCGAAGCCAAAGAAGATTTAACGGTAATGCAGCCGCAGCTTGCTGCAATTTGCGAAAGCACGGCGGCAGCGCTGGGCTGCACGGCAGAACTTAACTTTGGCGAGTGTGAAGGAGGTGCGGCAGAATGAATTTTAAGGAACAGGCGACGGCGCTTGAAAATTACATTTTAGAGCAGCGCCACTGGCTGCACGCGCACCCGGAACTGGGCACCAAAGAGTTTAAAACGACGGAGCATATTGCTGCGGAACTGGCGGCAATGGGCATTGAGGTGCAGACTTTTGACGATATTACCGGCTGCGTCGGCACGATTAAGGGCGCACACCCCGGCAAAACGGTTATGCTGCGCGCCGATATCGACGCTTTGCCGATACAGGAGGAAAACGATTGCAGCTTCTGCTCGCAGAATGACGGCGTAATGCACGCTTGCGGGCACGATTGCCACACCGCAATGTTATTAGCGGCAGGCAAAATGCTGGCGGCACATAAAGACGAACTGCACGGCACGGTTAAGCTGCTGTTCCAGATGGCAGAGGAAATCGGTACGGAATCGCGCCATTATGTGGAACACGGCTGCCTTGATGATGTGGACGCCATTTTTGGGCAGCATGTGTGGTCGCTGATGGACAGCGGCAAAGTAAACATTGAAGACGGTGAACGTATGGCTTGCAGCGACCGTTTTACAATTAACATTACAGGGCAATCCGCACCGGCGGATAAACCGCAGCAGGGCAAAGACGCAGTGCTGGCGGCAGCGGCGGTGGTTATGGCGCTGCAAAGCATCGTCAGCCGCGTAAACGACCCCAACAACACCCTTGTTGTAACCACGGGCATGATGAACGGCGGCAGCGGCGAGGCTGCTGTGGCAGATAAAGCGCAGCTTGTCGGTACGGTGCGCACTTTTAACAAAGCGTTCCGCAACGGCATGCCGCAGTTGATTGAAGAAACCGCTAAAAAAGCAGCGGCAGTTTATGGCTGCGAGGTTACAAGCACCTATTTCTTCGGCCCTGCGCCGCTGATTAACGAACATAACGAAATTAATGCCATCGCGCGTAATGCGGCGGTAAAAATTATGGGCGAGGACGCACTGTGCCATCTGGATAAAATGACCGGCGCGGAGGATTTTTCCGTCTTTATGGAAAAGACCAAAGGCGTTTATGGATTTATCGGCGTGCGCAACCTTGCCAAAGGGCTTAACTGCGTACACCACCACCCCAAATTTGCGGTGTACGAGGAGCAGCTTAAATACGGCGCGGCAATTTACGCGCAGTTTGCGTACGATTATTTGAACAGTGATGTGAAATGAAAAAGCTTTGTAATTTAGTGCTGGTGCTTGTGCTGCTGGCCGTTTGCGGTTTGGCGGCGGCGCAAACGCCGGATTACAACGACGGCGCTAACTGGGCGTACTGGCGCGGGGGAGAAAATAAGGCGGCAGATTTGTTCATCATTTGCCCGACGGTGGATTTGGGCACGGACGGGCACACCAACATGAACTTTGCCTATGAACAGAGCAAAGCGAATTTTGTGGGCGCGCTTAATATGCAGCGCGGCATTTATGATGCTGCCTGCCGCATGTATGCGCCGTATTACCGCCAGGCAACGCTTGCAGATTACACCCTGCCCGCGAGGGAAGCAGCGCCGTATTTTGATTTGGCGTATAGCGATGTGCGCGCAGCGTTTATGCACTACATGCAGCACGAAAACAACGGCCGCCCGTTTGTGCTGAGCGGTTTTTCGCAGGGCGCGGAAATGTGCCTGCGTTTGCTGAAGGAGTTTGGCAAGACGGATTTTGTGCAGGATAACATGGTTGCCTGCTATGCAATCGGCTGGCGTTTTACGCCGCAGGAGGCAGAGCAGTACCCCTATATCCGCCCGGCGCAGAGTGCCGGCGATTTGGGCACGGTGATTATGTTTAACAGCGAAGCGCCGGAGGTAACGGCATCACTGATGGTGCCGCAGGGTGCAAAAAGTTTTTGCATAAACCCGCTGAACTGGCGCACGGACGCAAAAGCGGCGGTAAAAACGCTGAACGCCGGTGCGTGCTTTACGGATTACAGCGGCAGCATTACGCGCGAAGTGCCGCAGCTTACGGGCTGTTATATCGACACAGAGCGCGGTGTGCTTAAAGTGACGGACGTGGATAAAAAAGATTATCCGCCGGTGCTGTCCGTTTTTATGGATGGTGTTTACCATTTGTATGATTACCAGTTTTTTTACCGCAATTTGCAGCAGAACGTAAATTTGCGCGTAAAAACTTTTATGGAAGAAAGGCAGGGGCAGAATGCAGCTTAACAACTTGCCCAAAATAAAAATTTTAGCAACGGGCGGCACAATCGCGGGCAGCGCGGAAGCAGCCGACAAATTGACAGGCTACACCGCAGGCACAATGGGCGTGGAAAGTTTAATTACCGCCGTGCCGCAGCTGGCAGATGTGGCCGAAGTGAGCGGCGAACAGCTTGCCAATATCGACAGCTGCGACATTACCAGCGATTTGTGGTTTAAGCTGGTGGCGCGCTGCAACGAGCTGATGGCGGACGCTAACGTGGACGGCGTTGTTATAACGCACGGCACGGATACGCTGGAGGAAACCGCCTATTTTTTGAACCTGACGTTGAAAGGCGATAAACCCATCGTGCTTACCGGAGCCATGCGCCCGGCAACGGCTATCAGCGCGGACGGTCCGCTGGACTTGCTGAACGCTGTTAAAACTGCGGCTTGCCCCGACGCCAGAGGGCAGGGCGTGCTGGTGGTGATGAACGATATCATCATGGCGGCGCGCTATGCCACAAAAACCAGCGCGTTCAAGGTGGAAGCCTTTCAGGCGCAGCCTTACGGGCAGCTGGGCACAATCGCAGGCGGCAGAGTTTATTTTGAGGCGCAGGTTAAGCAGCGGCATACTTTGCAATCCGCCTTTGCGGGTAAAAACTACACCGCTTTGCCCCGCGTGGATATTATTTACACGCACTGCGACGACGACGGCGTGTTTGTCGATGCGGCGCTGAAAGCAGGCGCGCAGGGCATTGTGTACGCAGGCAGCGGCATGGGCAGCATCCACAAGGGTGCGGAACAGGCGCTTATAAATGCGGAGGCGCAGGGCATTGCCGTTGTGCGCAGTACCCGCGTAAGCGAAGGGCGCGTTCTTGCCGCTAACCCAAAATGGGATGAGGCAGGTTTTATCAGCGGCGGCAACTTAAATCCGCAGAAGGCGAGAATTTTATTGCAGCTTGCTTTAACCTGCACGCATGATACGCGGAAAATACAGGAATTTTTTGATAAATATTAAGAAAGAAGGCTTTATAAGTGGCTTTATTGGAACAGATTTTGCAGGAAAACGCCAGATTTACAGCCGAATTGCCTGAAAGCTACATTCACCGCAATGACAAAGTAAGCAAATATCCTGCAAGGCAGCTGGCAATTTACACCTGCATGGATACGCGCCTGGTAGATTTTTTAGAGCCTGCCATGGGCATTGCCCGCGGTGAAGCCAAAGTTATAAAAGCAGCCGGAAACATGATTACCGGCCCGTTTGACGAAGTAATACGCAGCTTGATGGTAGCCGTATATGAACTTGGTGTAAACGAAATTATGGTAGTTGGCCATAAGGACTGCGGCATGCAGCATTCAACATCCGAATCGTTAAAAAAACGTATGCTGGAACGCGGTATAAAACCGGAAGCGATTACGGAAATTGAAAGTGAATTTTCCAGGTGGGTTGATGCATTTCATCATCCAAGGGAGAATGTGGAAAAAACAGTGGCAGCAATTAAAAATAACCCGCTTTTGCCGCAGGATATTATTGTGCATGGACTTTTATTCTGCCCAGATACAGGCAGGCTGGAAGTTGTTGTACATGGTTAACTGGTGGCTGATATGAAAATTGCTAAGTTTTTACTGTTGTTGATGGTGCTTTGTTTTACTGCAACTGCATATGCGGCAACGGTCACTGATAATGAACATGGTGTTTTAAAACTGGACCGTAAAAATACCGATTTGCTGCCTGATAATTTCCGTACTTCCGGATATGCTTTTGAAAAAGAGCTTTTGCAGGGAGCAGAGCCTTCAAGAATAGGTATGGAAGAACTGAATATTTCCGGCAGCAAAGCTTTTTCGGAACTGGAATATGCAGAAATTATTAAGCATATACCGGTTAAGCCGGAACTGATTTATGATGTTGACCTGCGCGGTGAAAGCCACGGTTATATTAACGGAAGTGTTGTAAGCTGGTATAAAGCCAATGACTGGGGTAACAAAGGCCGCGCCCATAACGAGATTGTGAGGAATGAGAAAAAACTGCTTGTGGAAATTGCCGCTGTGCCGTTTATTAATATTGGAATTTTAGGCGCGAATAAGGAAATTATACAAGGCAGGCAATATACATGGCCGGTAGAAAGCGCAATTACTGAACAGGCTATGGCGGAAAAGCACGGTACAAAATATCTGCGACTTACTTTAACCGACCATTTAACGCCGCACCATGCCGAAGTAGACCGTTTTATCCGGTTTTATAAAAATTTGCCGCAAGGTGCATGGCTGCATTTTCACTGCTTTGCAGGCAAAGGGCGTACCACAACCTTTATGGTGATGTATGATATGCTGAAAAATGCAGATAAGGTAAGTTTTGACGATATCGTTATGCGCCAGTTCTCCATCGGCGGCATTAACCTGACGGCGTATAACCCCAATAAACCCGTCTGGCGGCAAAATGCCGTTACCGAACGAATTGAATTTTTAAAAGACTTTTACCAGTATGTAAAAACCAACCCCAAACTGCAAAAATCATGGACGCAATGGGCAACGGAAAACAACCTGCCCTTAGCGGCGGAATAACAAAAAGCCTTTTCCTTTACGGGAAGGGCTTTTTTATCTGCATGGGCGAGTGAATTTTGGTATAATAATAAAAAAGATTGCAAAAGAGGTTTTATGATGCCATTACAAATTATTGCTGCTAATATTACTAAAATGAAAGTTGATGCCATTGTTAATGCTGCCAACAATAGTTTGCTTGGTGGCGGCGGTGTGGACGGCGATATCCACAAAGCGGCAGGACCACAGCTTTTGGAAGAGTGCCGGAAGCTGAACGGCTGCAAAACGGGTCAGGCTAAAATAACCAAAGGTTACAACCTGCCTGCCAAATATATTATTCATACTGTTGGACCGCGTTGGATGGGCGGCATTGTTGGTGAAAAAGAAGCACTTGTTTCCTGCTACCGTGAAAGTTTGAAATTGGCAGTAGAATATAATTGTGAGAGTATTGCTTTTCCGCTGATTTCATCAGGTGTCTACGGCTATCCCAAGGATAAGGCATTGGAAGTCGCAGTAAAAACAGCGGAAGAATTTTTACGCACGCATGACCTGGCTGTATATATTGTTATTTTTGATCGTAAGGCATATCGTATTGCCGGTTCATTGTATGACGCTATCGAAACATATCTTGATGAAAGCGAAATTGTTGAAGAAGCGCCGCGCCTGAGTAATCTGCCGCCTTTAAAAATAAGTAAAAAGTTGCTTAATGCGACGGTTGCCGAAAAATGCTGCAAATATGAAAGCGCAGACAGTGGTCTGGAAGAACTTGTAAGTTACATCGACGAAAGTTTTACGGAAATGCTATTGCGCAAAATTGACGAAAAAGGTATAACTGACGCCGAATGTTACCATTTGGCTAACATCGACCGCAGGCTGTTTTATAAAATCCGCAAGGATAAAAATTACCGCCCCAGCAAGCAAACCGCCATTGCTTTTGCCATAGCGCTTAAGTTGCCGCTTGACGAAGCCAAGGAGCTGCTGACGAAAGCAGGCTTTGCGCTGTCGCCGTCGCAGGTGTTTGACAGGATTATTGAATTTTTCATTATCAACGGTAAATACGATATTTACGAAATAAACACCGCGTTGTTTGCGTTTGACCAGCCTTTGCTGGGTGCATAAAATGTCGCCTTGCGGGCGACCAAAAACGCCGCCGGAAATTTTACAATATGGTTGTAAGCAGAAATGTTTACAGCCATATTTTATTTTGGAGGGCATTATTATGAAACAAAATTTGACAGAACTCGTATTTATCCTTGACCGCAGCGGCTCGATGGCGGGGCTTGAAGCGGATACTATCGGCGGTTTTAATGCCATGCTGCAAAAGCAGAAAAAGGCAGAGGGCGAAGCGCTGGTAACGACGGTGCTGTTCAACCATGAAAGCAAAACCATCCACGACCGCGTGGCGATTGATAAAGTACCGCTGCTGACGGGAAAAGACTACTGCGTTGGCGGCTGCACGGCGCTGTTGGATGCCGTCGGCGAAACGGTGGAGCATATTAAAAACATCCACAAATACGCGCGGGCGGGGGATGTGCCGCAGCATACGCTGTTTGTTATTACAACTGACGGCATGGAAAACGCCAGCAGCAAATACAGCTGCGCGCAGGTTAAACGCCTGATTGAGCAGCAGAAAGAGCGCGGCTGGGAGTTTTTGTTCTTTGGAGCTAATATCGACGCTGTTGATGTTGGCTGCGGTTTGGGCATTGCCAAAGAGCGCGTGGCAAATTTTAACAACGACGCTAAAGGCATCAACCTTAATTTTGTGGCAGTCAGCGAAGCCGTATCCTGTTTGCGTGCTGATAAGCCTTTAAAAGCAGACTGGAAAAAGAAAATCGACGAGGATTATAAAAAGAGGAAGAAATAAAACCAAAAGATGCCTGCTGCAATTCCTGAGCCCGGAATTTCAAGTTCCGGGGGAGAAAAGCAGCAAGCATCTTTTTTATAATATAACAAATGATTTTTGTTCTGTTAATACGATGTGCAAAAAATTCTTCAATTATACGGCAAAAATATGGTACAATTTAATTAGTATTTAAAAATTTTTTAAAACTAAATTAAAATAAAACGAAAACGGTGAAACGAATGATTAATATCAG
>CASEGD010000038.1 GCA_949287345.1 uncultured Phascolarctobacterium sp.
AGGCGGCTCCCTCGGCGAAATGCATGCTAACAAAATCGTTAAAGTACAGCGCCTTGCTCTCAAAATGGGTGCTCCGTGCGTTGGCCTGAACGATTCCGGTGGTGCTCGTATCCAGGAAGCAGTTGACGCTCTGGGCGGTTACGGCAAGATCTTCTTTGAAAACACCTGCGCATCCGGTGTTGTTCCTCAGATCTCCGCAATCATGGGTCCTTCTGCAGGCGGCGCTGTTTACAGCCCGGCTCTGACCGACTTCATTTACATGGTAAAGAACACTTCCAAAATGTTCATTACCGGCCCGGCAGTTGTTAAATCCGTTACTGGCGAAGAAGTTACCCAGGAAGAACTCGGTGGCGCTATGACCCACAACCAGACTTCCGGCGTTGCTCACTTTGCGGCAGAAAACGATGAGGACTGCATCAAACAAATCCGTCATCTGTTAAGCTTCCTCCCGTCCAACAATATGGAAACTGCTCCGATTATGGAAACTGGTGATGATCCTCAGAGAGCGGATATGTCCTTAAATACTATTATTCCGGATGACTCTAATCATCCTTATGATATGAAAGAAGTCATTAAGAGCATCGTTGATAATGGTGAATTCTATGAATCACAGCAATATTATGCGATGAACATTATTACCTGCTTTGCTCGCATGGATGGGCAGAGTGTGGGCATTATTGCCAACCAGCCGAAAGTTATGGCAGGCTGCCTTGACATCAACGCTTCCGATAAAGCTGCAAGGTTTATCCGCTTCTGTGATGCGTTTAACATTCCGCTTTTGAACCTGGTTGACGTTCCGGGCTTCTTGCCGGGTACTAACCAAGAATATGGCGGCATTATCCGTCACGGCGCTAAGATGCTTTATGCATATTCCGAAGCAACCGTTCCTAAAATTACTTTGATTACCCGTAAAGCGTACGGTGGTTCCTATATTGCAATGTGTGCTCAGGAACTTGGTGCTGATCAGGTTATTGCATGGCCTTCGGCAGAAGTAGCGGTTATGGGCCCGGCTGGTGCAGCTAACATTATCTTCCGTAAGGATCCGGATGTTGCAGCAAAAACAGCAGAATACATCGAAAATTTTGCAACTCCGTATCAGGCAGCCAGCAGAGGCATGGTTGATATGGTAATTCAGCCTAAGGATTCGCGCCCGGTTGTTATCAATGCTTTACGTATGCTTGAATCCAAACGCGAAAACCGTCCGGCTAAAAAACACGGCAATATTCCGCTGTGATGTAAAGGGGTGGAAGTTATGTCATTCTTTGGACTTTTTGGCAGCAAAAAGAAAGAACATACCGAAGAACAGCATGCAGTAGCACCTGCGGTAGCGCCTGCTCCGCAGGCCGCCCCGCCAGATGTTCAGCAGGATATAATGGCCGCTATTAGTGCAGCTGTATATGTAGTAATGTATAGTAGTGAAAATACAACGGCTAAAGTGGAAATTAAACATCCATCACTTTTATGGGCACAGACCGGCCGTTTAAGCCTTATGGAAAAAAGGCAGGCATGCTATTAAATTTACTTAATTTTTTATGACGATAATAGGCGGACATTGAACTGGCCGTAAAATGAAAATTATAAAAATTTTAAGCAAATTATTATAATGTATAATATGGCGAAATCGGCTTGTTTAGTGTCTGGAAAGAGGTGAAATTATGTTTGGTTTAGATATTACCTTTCCGGCATTTATGTCGATTGTTGCGTTGATTTTCTTAATTGCTATCAGCTGTGTTAATGAAAAAATCAATGTTGGTTTTTTGGGCATTGGCTTAGGGCTTTTGGTAGGTGGCCTTTTTGCGGATATTCCTGGTAATAAAGCTTTTGGTATGTTTGCTACCAGTACTTTTATGTTGTTGGCCAGCGTAACATTTATGTTCGGTATGGCGCAAACCAATGGCACGCTGCAAAAGTTGACAGACAAATCATTACGTTTATGTGGCGGTAATGTGGCACTTGTTCCTATAATGATTTTTGTTCTTTCCAATATTTTGGCAACTATTGGCCCGGGCAATATTGCCGCCTGTGCACTGATGGCGCCTTTAACAATGGCTATTGCTAATAAAATTAAAATGCCGATGTTTCTGATGACGCTTATCCTTGTAGGTTCTACAAACGGTGCAGCATTATCGCCGCTTGCGCCTACTGGCATCATTGGTAATACAATTATAGCGCAAAATGCAGAAGCATTAGGTATACCGGCAGATTATCTGTCTACTCTTGGTTGGAAAATTCATGTAAACAGTGAAATTGCTCAGGGCTTTGTTACTTTAATGGGCTTTTTACTGATGGGCGGTTTAAAATGGCTGCGCGAAACACGTGGTGCTGATCTTGATATTGATACTATCGCACCGAAGCCAGAACCGTTTACCAAACATCAATGGATTACTCTTATAGCTATGGTAGCCTTGGTAGTTTTAGTTGTAGTTCCTGGTCTTCCTGGCATTAAAGGTACTCTTCCGAAATGGATTGCTAACATAACGACTGATGTTGGTACCGTCGCATTTATTCTTTCAATTATTTTAATGTGCACCGGTTCTGGTGATAGCCAGAAAGCTATTAAAGTAATGCCTTGGGGCGTTATTATGATGGTTTGTGGTGTTATGATTTTGATTGAAGTTATGGATACAACCGGTGGTTTAAACTTCTTGGTTGATGTAATGACTAAAGTTTCCGGACCTGTTAGTATTACATTCTGGGTAACGCTTGTTGCAGCTATTATTTCTGCATATTCAAGCTCCTCCGGCGTTGTAATGCCTACATTCCTTTCTATGGCACCGGGTCTTGTACAGCTTACCGGCTGTGACCCGATCGCACTCTGCTCTTCAATTTGCGTAGGTGCACATCTTGTTGATACTTCTCCGCTTAGCGGCATGGGCGCTATGTGCTTGGCAGCTGCGGCAGATTACGAAGATGCAAGTGCATTGTTCCGTAAACTTCTTATTTGGGGTTTCTCAATGTCAATTGTTTCTGCAGTTATCTGCTTCGTATTCTTTGGTGTTTTAGGTTTATAAGTTTAAACAAATTGTTTCTCCTTAAAATTATTATATAGTGGTTTTATTGTAATTTCCGCGGTGTTAATGCAGGGAAGTGAAATATCCATACTTCGGCTCTTCAAATCTCAATTCTAACGAGTAGACAAATCTTACGAAGAACAAAGTATCTCACAAAATTAATTTGATTTTACAACGGTTGGATGCAGAGTATGCCTAAAGTAATTTTAAATTAACACAACACCGCTGAAATTTTTACTCCGGCTGTAGCAGAGGAATGCAGCCGGAGATTTTTCTTTTGCATTTATGTTAAGGATGGAGCCTTCCTTATTTTAGTTTATTACTTATGTTTGTTCTTTTGTTCCGTCAAAAGAATAAATATGAATAATATAGTAAAAAATTAAAAAGTACCTACCTTTATATAAAGATGAAACCAAAAAATAAAACCACAAAAAGGTAAAAATAAAAACGCTGCTTTTTCAAGCAGCGTTTTTATTTTTTTATCTCTTATTTCCCCTCACCGGTCAGCCTTCTGATGATTTCGTGGTAGGCTTCTTCCACGCCGCCCATGTCGCGGCGGAAGCGGTCCTTATCCAGCTTTTCGTTGGTGTCCCAGTCCCACAGGCGTGCGCAGTCCGGCGTAATTTCGTCCGCCAGGATGATGTTGCCGTCCTTATCGACGCCGTATTCGGTTTTAAAGTCAATCAGGCGCACCTTGCGCGTTGCCAAAAAGTCTTTCAGCACTGCGTTGATTTTCAGCGCCATTTCGCGGATTGTGGCAATCTGCTCGTCGGTAGCAATGCCGAAAGCTACGCCGTAATCGGGGCTTATCATCGGGTCATCAAGCTCGTCGCTTTTATAGTAAAACTCAACCAGCGGGCGGTGCAGCACGTAGCCTTCTTCTACGCCCATTTTTTTGGCGAGGCTGCCCGCAGCGATGTTGCGGCAGACAACTTCAACCGGGATGATTTTTACTTTTTTGCACAGCTGTTCGCGGTCGCTGAGCTTTTTGATGATGTGGTGCGGGATGCCGTTTTTGGCAAGCAAATCGAAGAAAAAGGTTGTAATGGTGTTGTTCATAATGCCCTTATCCACGATAGTGCCGTGTTTGGCGCCGTTTAATGCGGTGGCGTCGTCCTTGTAGTAAATAACTACTTCGTTGGGGTCTGCGGTGGCAAATACTTTTTTGGCTTTGCCTTCGTATAACAGTTCGGCCATGGTTAAAACCTCTTTCTTTTATTAAGTAATGCCCGGCGGGGTACCGGGCATCCTGTTTGTGCTTTGTTTGTGATGTAAATATTTTAGAGCTTTTAAAAGTGGTTGTCAATGATTTTTTATTAAAATGTCCAATGTATACAGCACAATTTACACTAAATTTTCAGAAAATAACGACATTTTCAAAAACCCTTTACAAATAGTGTAAAGCGATTTATAATTACAGCATAAGCAACGACGAAGTTGTGGAAGTCATTCCGCTTCACACGTTGCTTTTTTTATTTTATGTTTTGTTTGTGAGGGGGAACTTAATATGACGAGTGTTCCGAAACTTTTTGGCTGCGCGGTTTTTAACGAGACGGTGATGAAGGACCGCCTGCCGACCGCAACCTACAAGGCTTTTAAAAGTGCTGTTTTAAAGGGCGAGCCGCTGGATTTGCCGATTGCCAACATTATCGCCAACGCGATGAAGGAATGGGCTTTGGAGCAGGGCGCTACGCATTTTACGCACTGGTTCCAGCCGATGACGGGGATTACCGCCGAGAAGCACGAAAGCTTTATCACGCCTACGGCGGATGGGCGCGTGATTATGGATTTCAGCGGCAAAGAGCTGGTGCAGGGCGAGCCTGACGCATCGAGCTTCCCTTCCGGCGGGTTGCGTGCAACATTTGAAGCGCGCGGCTATACGGCGTGGGACCCGACGAGCTACGCTTTTGTTAAGGACGGCTGCCTGTATGTACCGACTGCGTTTTGCAGCTACACGGGCGACGTGCTTGATAAAAAGACGCCGCTGCTGCGCAGCATGTGCTGTGTGGACAGGGCTGCCCACCGCATTTTAAAGCTGTTCGGCACGGATACGGAGAAGGTTGTTACAACGGTCGGGCCGGAGCAGGAATACTTTCTGGTCGATAAGGATATGTACGATAAACGCACCGACCTGAAATTTACCGGGCGCACGCTGTTCGGCGCAATGCCGCCGAAGGGGCAGGAACTGGACGACCACTATTTTGGCATTATCAAGCCGCGCGTTAAGGCTTTTATGAAGGAGCTGGACGAGAAGCTGTGGGAGCTGGGCGTTTTGGCAAAGACCGAGCACAACGAGGTTGCGCCTGCACAGCACGAGCTGGCGCCGGTATTTACGGGCACCAACATTGCTACCGACCACAACCAGCTGACGATGGAGCTGATGCAGAGCATCGCGCGTAAGCACAATTTAGTGTGCCTGCTGCACGAAAAGCCTTTTGACGGCGTAAACGGCAGCGGCAAGCACAACAACTGGTCGCTGGCAACTGTCGAAGGCGAAAACCTTTTGGACCCGGGCAAGGAGCCTTTTAAAAACCACCGTTTTTTGCTGTTCCTCGCCGCCGTTATCAAAGCGGTTGACGAATATCAGGATTTGCTCCGCGTAAGCGTGGCAAGCGCGGGCAATGACCACCGCCTGGGCGCGAACGAAGCGCCGCCGGCAATAGTTTCCATGTTTTTGGGCACCGAGCTTACCAATGTGCTGAAAGCCGTTGAAGCCGGTACTGAATATAAACCCGAGGGCGAAGGCGAGCTGAAGTTAAGCGGCAACGTACTGCCGGCCTTAACCAAGGACAATACGGACAGAAACCGTACATCGCCGTTTGCCTTCACCGGCAACAAGTTTGAGTTCCGCATGGTTGGTTCTGCGCAGTCCATTGCAGGCCCCAACGTAGTTTTAAACACCATTGTTGCCGAAGCGCTGGAGGAGTTTGCCGCCAAATTAGAAACCGCGGCCGATTTTGATGCCGCAGTGGTAAACCTCATCCGCGAAACAGTCATCGCGCATAAACGCATCATCTTTAACGGTGACGGTTATACCGATGCCTGGGTTGAAGAGGCCAAATCGAGGGGGCTTTTAAACCTGAAATCCACGCCGGAAGCACTGCCCTGTATGGTAAAGGAGAAAAACATCAGCCTGTTTGTAAAACACGGCATCTTTACCGGGGCAGAAATCCGCAGCCGTCTGGAAATTTCTCTGGAGGGCTACAGCAAAGCCATCCGCATTGAAGCGCTGGCAATGCTTGAGATGCTGTTTAAAGACATTTTGCCCGCCGCGTCCGCTTACAGCACGGACCTGACCACAGCGGCACAAGGCAAAAAAGCTCTCGGCATTGCCGGATGCTTTGAAACGGAGCTGGCAGGTAAAATCGCAACGCTATCCAGCCTGCTTTACACAGATGCAGAAAAATTGAAGCTGGCTTTGGCAGACGTTGTTAAAACATCCGCACAGGCGGAGGCAGATTACTACCACGACGTTGTTTTAAAACGCATGGGCGAACTGCGCGAGGCGGCGGACGAGCTGGAAGTTTTAATGGGCGGCAAATACCTGCCGTACCCGACTTACAGCCAACTGCTGTTTGGGGTATAAATTAAATAACCATTTACTTTGCACAACGGGGTGTATCTTAAACGGTACACCCCGCTTTTGTTTTATATTTAGAAAGAGGGCATAAAAATGAGGGGCTTAATACATGGTTTAATGGCTGCGGGTGTGCTTTTGGGGCTGCCGGGCACTGCGCTTGCGGCGGAAGGCGCGCCTGCGCTTGACACTGGCGACACGGCGTGGGTGCTGATGAGCGCGGCGCTTGTAATGCTGATGACGCCGGGGCTGGCGTTTTTTTACGGCGGCATGGTGCGCAGCAAAAACGTGCTGACGACGATTATGCAAAGCTTTTTTATTGTGGCGATGGTAAGCGTGCAGTGGCTGGTGTTTGGTTTCAGCCTGGCCTTTGGGCCGGACGTAAACGGGCTGATTGGCGATTTAAGCTGGGCGGGGCTGGCAGACACCGCGCTGTTTGCCGCACCTTACGCAGATTACAGCGCGACGGTGCCGCTGTTTGCGTTTGCGGCTTTCCAATGCATGTTTGCGGTAATAACGGCGGCGCTTATCACCGGCGCTTACGCGGAACGCTTTAAGTTCCCGGCGTTTGTGCTGTTCAGCTTTTTGTGGACGACGCTGTTGTACGACCCGATGGCGCACTGGGTGTGGGGCGCCGGCGGCTGGCTGCGTGATTTAGGCGCGCTGGACTTTGCGGGCGGCACGGTTATCCACATTTTAAGCGGCGTCAGCGGGCTTGTGGCGTGCATTATGCTGGGTAAGCGCAGCGGCAAGGGCGTGGTGCCCATGCTGCCCCATCATTTGCCGATGACGGTTTTGGGCGCGGCGCTTTTGTGGTTCGGCTGGTTCGGCTTTAACGCGGGCAGCGCGCTGGGTGCTAACGGGCTTGCGGCAGGCGCGTTTGTGGTAACGCAGGCAGCGGCAGCGGCGGCAACCTTATCGTGGGTAGCGGCAGAATGGCTTACAAGCGGGCACCCCACCATGCTCGGCGCGGCCAGCGGCTGCATTGCGGGGCTTGTTGCCATCACGCCTGCGGCGGGTTTTGTAACGGTTGTGCCTGCGGTGCTTATCGGTGCAATCGGCGGCGTGCTGTGCTTTACGGCGGTGGCCTACGCTAAAAACAAACTTGGCTACGACGACGCGCTGGACGCTTTTGGCGTACACGGCGTAGGCGGCACATGGGGCGCACTGGCAACCGGGCTTTGGGCAACCACCGAGGCTAATGCCGCCGGTGCGGACGGGCTGTTTTACGGCAACCCGCACCAGCTTTACGTGCAGGCGGTAACGGTTGTAGTCGCCGTTGTGCTGGCGGTTGTGGGCACTTACGTTATCTTAAAAATCGTCGGTGCGGTAACAGCCCTGCGCGCGGACGCTGCCGAAGAAGAAAGCGGGCTTGACATCGTCGAGCACGGTGAACGCGCTTACAGGCAAAGCATCATAAACGGCACGCCGCTGACCAATCTTACGGTGCAGCAGCAGCCGGTGTTTGTAAATAATCCCGCCGTGGCGGATAAATAAACGGAGGCAGTTATGAGACCGATTACCAAAATTGATATTATTACCCGCACCGAAAAGCTGGATGAGCTGAAGCTGGCGTTTGCCGAAATTGGCGTGACGGGCATAACGGTGAGCCAGGTGTTTGGCTGCGGGCTGCAAAAGGGGCACCGCGAGGT
>CASEGD010000039.1 GCA_949287345.1 uncultured Phascolarctobacterium sp.
ATGAGGCGTTAAAATGCGTAAAGTTTTATGTATGTCGCTGCTGCTGGTTCAACTGGCGGCAACGGCATTTGCCTATACAGACAAAGAATCCGGCTTTAATGCGTTAAGCCCCGCGGGCGATAATTACATTACCGCAGTTGGCAAAAGCTTTTACGGATTTGTTGAAGACGGCGGCGCTAATGCAGGTTATGCTGAAGTTATAGCGCAGGAGCAGGCTGACAAATTTTTTGGCAGCCCGTTTACTACTGCCGTTTTTGAAAAGAAATATAACGATATTTTGCTTTTGCAGCGCAACGGCGTCAGTCAGCAGCAGATTTTAAAACTGGTTGATGACGTATTTGTTTCTCAGCTGTTCGCTTTCGCGGATGGGGAAGACCCTGACTACAGCCTTGAAGCACAGAAGCTTGGCGGCAACAAGTATATCGTTGTTAAATATGCAGCGGGCGAAGAAGGCGAACAAAGCTTGTACTTTACATCTGCCAACGATAAGCTGTATATGCTGATAGCAGCCCAACAGCCTGCCAAAGCGCAGAACTTGCTGGAAAGCACTGTTAGCGTTATCGCCGGTGCGGATGAAAAGCCTGCAACTATGCCGGGCGAAAAATTTTTAAAGAAGTTTAAAACCATTAAGCCGCAGCCGCAAAGCAGGCCTTTAAGCTTCAGCGATAAAACCGCAGGCTATACCGTAAGCCTGCCGGACGACTGGTTTTACCTGCAATTAAAGGACGATTACAACAACCAGACCGTTTGCTTTACCGCAGCGCTGCCGCTTGATGCAATGCGCGAAGTTGGCGCACAGGCGCTTGATTTGGGCATTAGCAACCTTGATACCGCTATTGATGCGGTGCAGAACGAAGCAGCATGCATAACAGAAAACACCAAAGAAGATTATTATAAAATCTTCCGCCATGGAATTTTGCTGTGCAGCGTAAAAATGAACGACAGCCGCTGGACTGACGAACTGTTTGCCAACCCCAAGAAGACCGCTTTGGAAACAAGGCAGATGCTGGAGGAGTTTAAAACCTACCTTGCGGAGTACCAGCGTGACATTAAAAGCTATGCTTATGATGTTAATGTAGGAGACGGGCAGGGGAGCTTTTACGTGCAGACGGAGTTAAGCCCGCTTGATACCGATTTTTACTACCGCCTGTTTGCCGAAGGCAAAGTGTTTGATAAAACCGCCGTTGCGGCGCTTGTGTATGACCGCACCGACGCCGATGATGAAAGCATGGCTTACAAGTTTTGGAACAATAAGATAACGAAATAAATTAAGAAATGGGTGAGAAATATGGACTCTATAAATCCAACATTAATAGCCCAAATTTTAAATTTAATTGTATTATTTGCTTTAATATATAAATTTCTTAAATGGTGTTTTAAATCAGATAATTCATCAAAATCAAATCATAATAAATACGATGATGACGACGATTTGTTTATGATGTAGTTAACACAAAGAGGGTGTACAGGTATGAAAAAATTGTACGCAGGAATTTTAATGACCGGTGTTTTGTGCAGCTGCGCGCTGCCTACTGGTGCTTTTGAATACGTCAGCCGGGAAGCAGGCTTTTCGGTAACTATCCCTGACCAGAACATTATGGTAGTCGGCGAAAACATGTTTGCCGCCGAAAATCGTGTTTTTGACATGGACAAGCAAGCTGTAAAAACCAACGGCATGCACATGGTTACCTGCCTGACGCCGGAACAACTTAAACGCAATTTCAGCGCTGATTTTTCCACCGAACAATTCAATGCCGACCTGCAAAATATCAAGCAGGCATTAAAAACAACTAAAAATCCGCTGCAAGGCGACGCGTATAAATACTTAAAACTGGCGTCTGCCGGTGCATATGTAAATTACAACGGCGAAGCCGGTGATTTTGGCGGGCTTTTGCAGTTAAACAATCAGCTTGGTGAACTGGCACAGATTAACAAGGTTGCGGTGGAAAATATCAACGGCAACGCTGCTTTAATGGTTGAATCCAACATAGACCAAATGGGCTTTGAACTGAAAATGCCGCTGAAAAAATCGGAATTGATACCTGAAACGCCGGAGGACAAAGCAGAGCGCGACAAAATGGCCGAACAGGGCATGAAGGTTGAATTTAGCGACGACGGCTATGTAGTTGCGAAATTCGATAATCTGTACAAATTGAAGGAAAAAACTTACCTGCTTTCCGCAAACGATAATCTGTACGCCGTAACCAGCATTTACGCTGCCGCGGACAGCCTGTCGGGCATGGAAAACCTGTATAAACTTGATAGCAAGGGCTTCAATAAATTGAACAAAGCGCTTGTTAAAGGGCTTAAATTCAGCGCTCCACAGCAGGCGCAGGCTTTGACGATTAACGATAACGTAAGCGGGCGCACGCTGAACCTGCCTGAAAAATGGCTGTATACCAGGACTGATTTCAGCAGCATTTACGATATGGAAAAAGGCGGCTTTGAGCTGACTGCTTACAGCGCGCTGCCGGAAACTTCGCTGGAAAAAGCTGATGAAGCCGTTAAAACCTTCGGCATCAGTTTTGATGACGAGGCTAAAACCTTAAAAATGGATTTATCGCAGTTTACCATGCCTGATTTGCTGAACCTTGTGGATGAAGGCGTGGTGATGGCCAGCGGCAATTTTAACGGCGTAGCGCAGATTAAACCTGAATTTAAGCAGTATGTTGATGAGTACAAACTGATTTTTGACATGCCGGAAATAACAAAGGCTTCGTTTGAGAACGCCGTGCAGCAGGTCAGGTACAGCCTTACGCCGCAGGACGTTGCAGCTATTGAAAAATATCTGAAAGCAGAAAACTTTAATTACACCTTTGACATCAACAATTACAACGGACGTTTGGTCTGCGATGCAAATCTGCACGCCAACATTCCTGACTTTTTTAAAGTAATTCAGCAGGCAAGCATTTTGGCAGAACAATCCGCAACGGCGGAAGAAGCAAAAGGCGCTTTTAACAGCGATGCGCTTTTTGCAATGATGAATGATAATCTTGTTCCGTTTGACTGCTATTTTAAAAACCAGCTTTACTTTGACAGAAGCCAGCGCTTTAACAATCTGTTTTATTTTACCAGGGGCGATAAGGCAACTGCCAATGCGCAAATTATGAAGCAGTTTGATACGACCGATTTATATCTGTACTGATTTATGTTATAATTGAACAGTAACTTAGAGGCTTAAGCTGAAAAATGCCTGAGCCTCTAATTTTTTTGCAGGTTTATCAAAAACACGCCTTCATAATTCGATTGTAAGATGATTTTAAATGTACACGCAACTACTTATATAAAAATTACCGCAAAAACGCTTAAAACTAAAATATGAAGGCGTAAGATAAAAAGCTTTTAAAAATAATGGCTTGATGATTTTAAACGGTTAATTTTTAGATAAAATTACAGTTTAAAGGTAGTGAACGAGAGCAAGCTGATAAAATTTTTCGTCCGATATAATTTTTGATGTAAAAATCAAACGACAATTTAATGGCTTGATTAGCGCAGTGATTTGTAAGCAAAATCCTTTGTTCAGAAATTCTTAAATTTTACATAATATATATTATCGGACGTTATAAATTATATTTTTCTCATTCTTTTCAATCGCTTACTCCTGCCATCAGCAAAAAGCAAAACAAATTTTGCGAAACAGCAAACAAATGTTTTGACTACTCCGCTAATTACTGTTATAATAAATATATAACAAATAAACTTTCAGGAGGCTCTCATCAATGGCCAGACATAAACGCTTTTCAAATTTTGAAGGACAGATTACCGAAGATATGCTTACCGAACGCCAGCGTCAGATTTTAGAATATATCCGCGAATGCGTTGCTACTAAAGGTTATCCGCCTGCTGTGCGTGAAATTGGCCAGCACGTTGGTTTATCTTCCAGTGCAAGCGTACATAACCACCTGCATAAATTAGAAGAATACGGCTTTTTACAGCGAGACCCTGCCAAGCCGCGTGCTTTGGAGCTTACGCAGGACGCTGAATGGCGCCAGAAAACGGTTGTACCTGTTCCGCTTGTTGGCCGCGTTACCGCAGGTATGCCTATTTTAGCCGTTGAAAATATTGAGGATACCTATCCCATTCCTCTTGATTTGCTGGGCAACGCCGAAGATGTGTTTATGCTTTCCGTAAACGGCGACAGCATGATTAAAGCCGGTATTCTGGACCACGACTATATTGTGGTGCGCAAACAGAACTATGCCAATAACGGCGATATTGTTGTTGCGCTTATCGACGGCGAGGAAACTACTGTTAAGCGTTATTTCCGTGAGCTTCGCTGCGTAAGATTGCAGCCTGAAAACGATGCTTATGCTCCTATCGTTGGCGGCGATAACATTCAGGTTATCGGTAAGGTAATTGCCGTTTTCAGGATGCTGTGATTTTAGAATAGTTTTAGAATAACGCTTATATAATTTTAATTAGACTTCTATATAATATTTATATGATGTCATTAAAACATCAATAATAAATCAAATAAAAAATAAGCCCCTGCTTTTCAGCAGAGGCTTACGGATTTTAAGCAGAACTTTTTGGTTCTGCTTTTTCTTTTTTTAGTGTTGATTATTTAATAAAAAATGAGGAAAGCGTATTCATGAATATCACGGCAGCGGCAAGGCTGACCACTAATGCTACTATAAAGATGATGAGTCTTAAAATCTTTTTCATAACTTTGCACCATTAAAAACAAATTACCATTTTTCGGGTATGTTTTCAAACTGGCCGATAACGTACATCGTGCCGGTCATTTCAGTAAGCAGCGTACCTTCTTTATTAAAGGTTTCAACGTTTTCAACGTTGATGATGATGGTTTTATGCCCGCGGTGGATTACCGTGCCAACAGCCGTTGCCACGTCGCCTGCATGCAGGTTTTTGATGAAGTTAATAGTGTAGTTGATGGTAACTACCCTTGCCCCCACACTGGCGCTGGCCATGCCAAGCGCTGTATCGGCAAGCGCCGCCAAAGAACCGCCGTGAGCAACTTCATAAAGATTTGTGTGCTTGGCTGCATCAATCGGCATTTGCAGCTTTACCCTGCCGCATTCCACGTCTACCAGCTCCATGCCGCATAGCTTTACAAAGCTGTTGATGCTGTATACGTTTTTGATTGTTTGCGTATATTCTTCTTTCGCGCTCATAAATACACCTCCGATGATTTACGCTTTCGGGCCTACCATCTGCGCCGCGCTCATAATGGCAATGCGCCCGTGTTCAAAGGTCAGGCCGCCCTGAAAATAAACATTGTAAGGCTCGCGGCACGGGCCGTCGGCGCTTAATTCAATGGACGCGCCCTGCACAAACGTACCTGCCGCCATAATAATTTCGTCCTGATAGCCCGGAATCATGGCCGGTACAGGCTCTACATGCGCGTCTACCGGCGAATTGGTCTGAATGGCTATACAGAAGTTGCACAGGCGTTCGCGCGTTTCCAGACGGATTGCCTGAATAATATCGCTGCGGTTTTCTTCCGGCAGCGGTTTAACGGCGTAGCCCAGATTTTTAAACACTGCTGCTGCAAAGATAGCGGTTTTAACAGCCTGTATTACAACATGCGGCGCCATAAACAAGCCCTGGTAAAATTCACGCGCCGTATCGCCCAGCGTTGCGCCCATTTCTCCGCCCAGTCCGGGAGCTGTAAGGCGGTAGGAAGCAAGCTCTACCAGGTCGGCACGGCCAACGATATAGCCGCCGGTCGGCGCAAAGCCGCCGCCCATGTTTTTGATTAATGAACCTGCCATCAGGTCTGCACCTACTTCGGTAGGCTCCTGTTTTTCGATAAATTCGCCGTAACAGTTATCAACAAAGCAGATAACGTCAGGTTTTACCTTTTTAACGGCGCTGCAAATCTCCCCTATCTGCGCCACGTTCAGCGTTTTGCGCACGCTGCTGTATCCGCAGGAGCGCTGGATATGGATGAGCTTTGTTTTATCCGTAATGGCGCTGCAAATGGCTTCAATATCCGGTTTATCGTCCTGCATGGGGATTTCCTTGTAAATTACGCCCATATCAACCAGCGAGCCGGGAGTTTTTACCGGGCTGCCGATAATGGTCTGCATTGTGTCGTAAGGTGTGCCGGTTGCGGCAATCATTTCATCGCCTGCGCGCAGCACGCCCAAAAGCGCAACTGCCAGTGCATGCGTACCGCTGACAAACTGCGAACGTACAAGCGCTGCTTCAGCTTTGAAAATATCGGCGTAAATCAAATCTAAATTTTCACGCCCGACGTCGCTGTAAGCGTAACCGGTGGTCGGCTTCAGGTAAAAGTCCGAAACCATGTGGCTGCGGAAGGCTTTCATAACCTTTGCAGTATTGAACAGCGCGGCTTCTTCATAAATTTTGGCGTGTTTGTTTACTTCTTCAAGGGCTAGTTTTTCAATTTCCGTATAGTCTGTCATTAAAATTTTCACTCACTTTTTACGATATATTCGTTGTAATCGTCCAAATCTTCCACGGGCAGGATGACTTTCAGCACTGTCCCCCGCTCCGAATATTCCTGCGACAGCACATTGGCCGTTTCATGCAGGCGCGCAGCCTTTGCGCTTTCGGCGTAAGGTATTTCCAGCGTAAGCTCAACGGTCTTGCTTTTTAAGTGCTTTTCAATCTGCTGCTGCAAGGCTTCCAAATTCAGCCGCTTAACGGCGGATATGCAGACGGTGTCTTCCTCCTGTGCCAGACGCTCTGCCAGCATGCTCTCCGGCGGCAGCTTGTCGATTTTATTGTAAACGGTTATTACAGGCTTTGTTTCCGCGCCGATTTCCTTTAAAACTTCATGCACGGCCGCTGCCTGCTCTTTATAAAGCTCGTGGCTGACGTCGATAACGTGTACCAGAAGGTCAGCTTCCGTTACAACCTCCAGCGTGGAGCGGAACGCTGCAATCAGCTGATGCGGCAGGCGCTGGATAAAACCAACGGTGTCCGTCAGGATGATTTCCTGCTTGTTAGGCAGGGTAAGCTGCCTTGTCGTCGGGTCCAGCGTGGCAAAAAGCTGGTCCTGCGCATAAATGTCGGAATCCGTCAGCGTGTTGAGCAGCGTGGATTTACCGGCGTTGGTGTAACCAACAAGGCTTACTTCAAACACGTTGTTCTTTTTGCGCCCTGCGCGATGCAGCGAACGCACGGATTTGACCTTTTCAATCTGCTCTTTAATAAAGGCAATGCGGTCACGGATTCTGCGGCGGTCTACTTCAAGTTTTGTTTCGCCCGGTCCGCGCGTGCCGATGCCGCCGCCCAGACGCGAGAGCATAAGCCCCTTGCCCATAATGCGCGGCAGTGTGTACTGTAATTGTGCCAGCTCAACCTGCAATTTGCCTTCGTTGGTGCGGGCACGCTGCGCAAAAATATCAAGTATCAGCGCCGTCCTGTCCAGAATCCTGATGCCCATAACGCCTTCGATATTGCGCTGCTGCGCCGGGGAAAGCTCATCGTCAAAAATGCACAGGTCGATGTTTTCCTGCTGGGCAAAAAGCGCCAGCTCCTGCACCTTGCCGCGGCCGATATAAAATGCCGGGTCAGGCTTGGGGCGCTTCTGAATAAACTTTTTGATAACGGTAGCGCCTGCGGTATCGGCGAGCTGTTTAAGTTCTTCCAGCGAATCATCAACCGTCCACAGCGAGTCGTTTTTGCCCCACTCCATGCCGATTAAAATGGCACGTTCGGACATGACCTGCAAGGACGAGCCGCCAGTCTGCTTATCCAAAATACGTTCAATCGTAGCGACGGTATTTACAAAATTGATGTTTTCCGCTTCTTCCAGCGTGTACGGGCCGTAACATTCGGCAGTGTAGTTTTCGTTGCTGTCAATGCCGGTAATCAGCCCAAAGGTCAGCGTAGACTGCGTAATATCAGGCGACGCCACGCCGATAGCGACCATAGCGTCGTATTTATTGTTTTTTAACGCTGAAATATCAACGCCGCTTAAATTGGGATTGCCGCCCGGGTGCGTATGCACGCAGCGGATACCGCTTAAGCGCCCTGCTCCGCGCCTGCCACTGAATGTTGGCAGCTCAACGGTGGCGTTATCGCCGATGGAAATTTCAATAATCTGCCCGCTGCGGGTAATGTAAACGGAAATTTCGCGGTTGATAAACTCCGTAATATCGGCAAGTTTAAGTGCCAGCTCCGGTGAAACCAGCTGCGGCGACTGAAGGTCGTATAATTTTTGCAGTTCGGCCAGAACGCTGTCGCGTATGCCTTTTTTGTTGCCTGAAATCTCGCGCATGATTATACCTCAAAGAGCAGACATTACTGCCTGCTCTCTTTCATAGTAAGATTTTATTGGCGGCTGCGTGCCGGTTCTACATTTACCTTGTAGCCTTTAATCGTGTTGCGGTGCATTACGCCAAGCACTTTTTCGGCCACGTCTTCCGGCACTTCCACAAAAGTAAATTTATCGTAAATATTAATTTTACCCACGTCTTTTGCCGGAATGTCGGCTTCGATGGCAATAGTGCGCACAATATCCTGCACGCTGATTTTCTGGCTGCGGCCGATATTCATAAAGAAGCGTACCATGCCGGGACGTGCGCCCGTATTGGATAAATCCTTCGCCAGCGTATCTTCTTTCGGCGCTTCCAGTGCCTTGTTGCCTTCCTGCATCAGCTTCAATGCTGCTGCCAGTACATCCTCCGGCGCGTATTCATCGCTTAAAAGCGTGTCGGCAATCGGCATATAGTCATGGTAATTGTTCAGTTCCAGCACAGCCTGCATGCGCGATACGATAATCTCGCGCTGGCGTTCCACAACATTGGCAGTGGTCGGCAGCTGGCGGCGCGTAATTCTGGTGTTGGCAGCGCGTTCAATCAGCTTAAGCTGACGGAATTCGCGCGGCGTAATAAAGGTCATGGCAATGCCGGTGTTGCCTGCCCTGCCGGTACGTCCGATGCGGTGTACATAGCTTTCCGGGTCCTGCGGGATATCAAAGTTGATAACATGGGTAATGTTGTCGATATCAATGCCGCGGGCAGCAACGTCGGTAGCAATCAAAATATCAGCCGTTCCCTCACGGAATTTTTTCATAACGCGGTCGCGCTGTGTCTGGCTTAAATCGCCGTGCAGACCTTCGGCCATATAGCCGCGGCTGGCCAGGGCAATCGCCAGATCGTCAACGCCTTTTTTAGTGCGGCAAAAGATGATAATTTTGCCGTCGATTTCTGCGTCAAGCAGGCGGCAAAGCCCTTCTACCTTGTCCTTGGTTTCAAAATAATACTGCTCAATCAGCGGTACTGTCAGTTCTTCCTTGCTGACGGTAACGTTTTTGGGCGCTTTCATATATTTTTTGGTAAGGCTCAAAATCGGGCGCGGCATGGTTGCCGAAAACAGCAGCGTCTGGCGTTCAACCGGCAGGTTGCGCATAATTTCTTCCATGTCGTCCACAAAGCCCATGTCCAGCATTTCGTCCGCTTCGTCCAATACCAAAAATTTAATATGGTCAAGTTTAATGGTTTTGCGGTTAATATGGTCAATCAAACGCCCCGGAGTGCCGATAACAATCTGTACGCCGCTTTTCAGGGCGCGGATTTGCCTTTCAATCGGCTGGCCGCCGTAAACCGGCAGCGCTTTAATGCGCGAAGTACGTCCGATTTTGCCAACTTCTTCCGCAACCTGAATTGCCAGCTCACGGGTCGGCGTCATAATAAGCGCCTGAATATGTTTGTGGTCGGTAATGCTTTGTACCAGCGGAATACCAAAAGCCGCGGTTTTACCGGTACCTGTCTGCGCCTGGCCGATAACGTCGTAACCGTCCAGCACCAGCGGAATGGTCTGCTCCTGAATCGGCGACGGTTCCTCAAAGCCCATATCGGTTAATGCGTTAACTATTTTTTTATCCAGCAGCAGGCTGCCGAACATTTCCTGTTGATTTGTTGTCATTTGTCTGTGTTCTCCGTTTCTTTAATTCTATCAATAACCATCGAAATGGCTGTTAATGCACTGCGCATTTTGTTATCGGTGCGGGTGCCGCCAAAAATATGTTTGGCCCATTTAACGCCGTGCTCATCGGCAACGGCCATATAAACAAGCCCCACAGGTTTATCCTTGGTAGCTCCGCCCGGCCCTGCAATGCCGGTGATGCCTACGCCGTAGGTTGTGCCAAAAAGCTCGCGCACGCCCTGCGCCATCTCGCAGGCCACCTGTTCGCTGACTGCACCGTAAGTATCAAGGCTCTCCTGCGATACATTTATCAGCTTGTGCTTGGCCATGTTGCTGTAAGTAACGGCGCTGCCCAAAAGGTAGTCGCTGCTGCCCGGCACATCGGTAATCAGGCTGCTGGCCAGACCGCCCGTGCAGGATTCCGCAAAGGCAATTGTGCTGCCTGTTCGCAAAAGCTCCCTGCCCAAATAGGAAGCCAGCGTTTCATCGTCCGTACCGTAAATATACTGTCCCAAGCGTTTGTTTACCAGCGCTTCCATAGCTGCTATCAGCGTTTTGGCTTCGTTAACCTCCATGCATTTCGCCGTAAGGCGGATGATAATTTCACCCTTGCGGGCATAAATGGCAATGGTAGGATTGGTTTGCGATGTTATAATATCGTCCAGCTTTTCGGCAACAGTGCTTTCGCCGATGCCGCGCAGACGGATGATATGCGAATAAATAACGCCCTGTTTTGTAAAATGGTTGATTAAAAAGGGCTCCAGCTGTTTTTCGTAAACATGCTGCATTTCTGAAGGCGGCCCGGGCAAAAGCACAATCAGTTTTTCGCCGTGGCGGATTGCCAGACCCGGCGCAGTACCGACTTCATTGGTTAAAATTTCCGCGCCAAGCGGCACCATAGCCTGCTTATCGTTGTTGCCGCTCATGCAAAGCCCGCGTTTGGTAAAGTAGTTGTTAATGCGGTTCCAGGTGTCCAAATCAAGGTAAGTGCCAAGGTTCAATGTTTCGCACAAAACCTCTTTGGTTATATCGCCGCGGGTAGGGCCAAGTCCGCCGGTGGTGATGATAATATCGGCACGCTCCAAAGCCGTTTTAAACACATCTTTTAAGCGCCCGGCATTATCGCCGACCGTCGTCTGGTACAGTACATCAAAGCCAAGCTGGTTTAACCGGCGCGATAAATACTGAAAATTGGTATTTAAAATTTCGCCCAAAAGCAGCTCTGTACCTGTATTGATTACTTCAATCTTCATGGCCCATCCCCCTTTTTATATTCTTTCTCCTACCGATTCGTAGGTAAAGCCCTGCAGGATGTTTACTTTAACAAAATCTCCCGGTGCAAGTTCGCCGGGGTTTTCAATAAATATCAAGCCGTCGATATCGGGAGCTTCGCGGTAGGAACGCCCGTAATGCAGCCCGGAACCGTCATCCTCGATGCCTTCCACCAGAACTTCCAGCGTCATGCCTTCGGTATCCTGATGCACTTCTTCGGAAATCTGCGCCTGCAAAGCCATCAGTTCGTGATAACGGTTCTGCTTGATTTCATCAGGAATCTGGTTCGGCATGGCGCCTGCCACCGTGCCTTCTTCCTGCGAATAAGCAAACACACCGGCGTTTTCAAATCGCTGCTGCTCCACAAACTCTTTCAGTTCTTCAAAGTTCTCGTCCGTTTCACCGGGGAAACCGACAATAAACGTCGTCCTGATAACGATGCCGGGGATACGCTCACGCAGTTTGGCAAGCAAGGCGGATACTTCTTCCTTCGTGTCATAGCGGTTCATCGAAGCAAGCAGGCGGTTGCTGGCGTGCTGCAAAGGCAGGTCCACATATTTGCATACCTTGTCAAGCATGGCAAAAGTTTCAATCAGTTCATCCGTAAAATTATTGGGGTAACAATACATTACCCTGATCCATTTCAGGCTTTCAATCTTGTTCAGTTCTTTCAGCAAATCTGCCAAAAGCAGCTTGCCGCCGGGCAAATCCTCGCCGTAACGGGTGGTGTCCTGTGCAACCACAATCAGCTCTTTAACGCCGCCGTCAGCCAGCGCGCGTGCTTCTTTCAGCACCTGCTCCATCGGTTTGCTGCGGTAAGGCCCGCGGATAGCCGGAATGGCGCAGTAAGAGCAGCAGTTGTCGCAGCCTTCGGCAATTTTTAAATACGCCGTATAAGGCGGCGTGGTTAAAATACGTGGCAAAAAGGTATCCTTGCTGGTGTAAATTACATCCGGCTTGCTGCGTTCCAGCATTATAAAGCGTTCACCGTTCATGACGCGTTTTATAATGCTGCCGATTTCGTCATAAACTTCCACGCCGACAATAGCGTCAACCTCAGGCAGCTCATTAAAAAGCTCATCAGCATAACGCTGGCCGAGGCAGCCGGTAACAATAATATGGCGGCAGCTGCCGGATTTTTTATATTCTGCCATCTGCAAAATCGTGTTGATGGATTCTTCCTTGGCAGATTCAATAAACCCGCAGGTGTTGACGATAATGATTTCCGCCTCTGCCGGGTCGTTGGTTATTTCAAAATTATCTTCGTGAATCAGCCCCAGCATGGTTTCCGAATCGACCAGATTTTTGGGGCAGCCCAAACTTACTACGCCTATTTTCACTGTTTATCCTCCGCTTTAATTTTCAAACCTTACGGTTTCCAGCCATTTGTTAATCAGTGTATCGGCCTTATCCTGCGTAAGGTAATGCGTATTCAGCCACAATTTGCTGCTGTCGGTGTTATCGCCGTTAAGGCTTTCCAGCCCGGTGTTCTGCTGCAGCAGCAGGCGTTTTACCGCTTCGTCCGTTAAAAGCCAGCGGCAAAAATCCTGCGCAGCTTTGTTTTCACTGCTTTCAGCGTCAATGGCAACTCCCCACAGGTTTACCGGCGTGCCTTCGACAGGCCTTGCAACATAGGCCGGAAACGAGTTTTCCAGATACTGAAAAATATAACTGCTGCGCGTTAAGGCAATATCGGCGTCGCCCGTCGCCGTCATACGGATGGACGTAAACGGAAATTTGCCGTACTGCTCAATGCTTTTTTGCAGCTCGCGCAGGCACACAAAAAATTGCGCGTGCCTTCGGTATCACTTAAATTTTCCAGCGCAATACGCACGTCACGGATTTGTACCAAATCCTCCCATGTACGGATGTTTTCCTGCCCCACACGGCGCGCAAAGCTCTGGTTTACCAAAAGCACAACCGGGTCATAAAAAACGCCGTGCCAGCACCCTTCCGCACTTTTAAAGCCTTCCGGCAGATCAGCCGCTTCCGGCATATCGAGCTGCAGCAGTTTTTTATCATGTTCCATCTGCACCAGCTTGCTGAACTCCAAAAGATAAATATCAGGCTCTTTGGGGTTCTTGTCATCAGCCGTTGCCAGCCAGACTTTATATTCATGCGTTTTGTTGTATTCTTCCGCCAGCGCCTGCAATAATGCGGCGTTCTGGTCGGAAGCAAGTATTGCCTCATTGTCGTTTTTTAAATGCACAACGTCGTCAAAAACAGAACATCCTGCCATGCACAACGTAAAAACAAACAACAGGCAGCTTATTGCAAGCTTTTTTAAAGCCATAAACTTCCTCATCTTTTTTTCGGCCTGCCGCCGGTGCGCGTATGGTTCTGCGTCCTTGTACGGTGGCCGTCGTTAACTTTCAGCAGGCATTTTTCGCCGCTGCCTATTAAATCATTGCGCCCCGCTTTCAGCAAAGCTTCTTTTACAAGCTGACGGTTGCGCGGATTTTTATACTGCATCAGCGCGCGCTGCATAGCCTTTTCGTGCGGGTTGCGCGCCACAAAAATATCGCGTCCGGTTTCCGGGTTGTAGCCGGAATAATACATTGCCGTGGAAAGGCTGCCCGGCGTCGGAATGAAGTCCTGCACCTGCTCCGGCTGATGGCCGATATCGCGCAGGAATTCTGCCAATTCAATGGCGTCATCCAAAGTGCAGCCCGGATGGCTGGAAATAAAATACGGAACCAAAAACTGCTTTAAGCCGATTTCTTTATTCTTTTTGGCAAAAGCGCGCATAAATTTCAGGTAAACCTCTTTGCCGGGTTTGCCCATATTTTTTAAAGCGCGCGGCGCAACATGTTCCGGTGCAATTTTAAGCTGCCCGCTGACATGATAACGGCAGAGCTCGTCCATAAATTCGCCCGTTTTTTCTTCCAGCAGGTAGTCGTAACGGATGCCGGAACGGATGAACACCTTTTTTATTCCGGGAATAGCACGGATTTTGCGCAAAAGTTCAATGTAATCGCTATGGTCGCTGTCCAGATTTGGGCACGGTTTTGGGAACAGGCACTGCCTGTCGCGGCACGCACCGACTTTTAACTGCTTAGCACAGGCCGGATGGCGGAAATTAGCCGTCGGCCCGCCCACATCGTGAATATAGCCTTTAAAATCAGGCATGGCAGCAATTATTTTTGCTTCGCGCAGGATGGATTCATGGCTGCGCGACTGGATAATGCGCCCCTGATGGCTGTGAATGGCGCAGAACGAACAACTGCCGAAACAGCCGCGGCAGCTGATAATGCTGAATTTTACTTCTTCAATGGCAGGCACACCGCCCAAAGCGTCATAAGCCGGGTGCCAGGTACGCTGATAGTCAAGGTCGTAAATTGCGTCCATTTCTTCCTGCGTCAGCGGATACTGCGGCGGGTTCTGTACTAAATATTTGCCGCCGTTTTTCTGCACCACGGTTTTGCCGTAAAACGGGTCCTGCTCCTTGCTTTGCAAAAGATGCGCCCTGGCAAACAGCCTGTGGTTTTTAAGGATTGCCTCATACGAAGGCAGCTCCACATATTCGTCAAGATCTTCAAGATTATCCGCCAGATAAGCCGTACCGCGGATATAACGCATATCCTGCATAGAAGCGCCGCCGCTTAAATAATCGGCAGCTTCCACAATCTGCTTTTCTCCCATGCCGTAAATCAAAAGGTCGGCGCCGCAGTCAGCAAGAATCGAAGGCTGCAGCTTGTCCTCCCAGTAATCATAATGGGCAAAACGGCGCAGGCTTGCTTCAATACCGCCGATAATTACCGGCATATCGGGCCATAATTTTTTAATCTGGCGCGCATAAACAGCCGTGGCGTGGTCAGGGCGCTTACCCATCTCGCCGCCCGGCGTGTAATTATCTTTTTTACGTTCTTTTTTTGCTGCTGTGTAATGGCACAGCATGGAATCAAGGTTGCCGCCGGAAATAAGCACGGCTAAACGCGGCTTACCCAAAACGGCAAAATTTTCCGGCCTGCGCCAGTCCGGCTGGCACAAAAGCGCAACCTTATATCCCTGCGCTTCCAGCACACGGCAGATAACCGCCGGTCCGAAGGAAGGGTGGTCAACATAAGCATCGCCGCTGACGAACAGAAAATCAATCTGCTCCCAGCCGCGCTGCTGTATTTCTTCTATTGTAATTGGCAGAAAATCTTTCATTAGTTATGAAAGCCCTCCAAAATTATTTATTATAAGTCCTCACAACGGAACCCTCTTCAGGGTCCTTGGGCAAAGTTTTGCCGTTGACGGTAATTTCCATCGCGCCGATGTTGCCGTAATGCACGCTGATATTGTCTTTGGCTTCATAAGTCTGCGTCTGACCTGCTTCCATAATTCCGCTGAACACAACTTTGCCGTCAGAGGTTACTTCCAGCCAGCAACGGTCGGTTACGCATTTTAAAACAAGGTTTACGCCCTCATAAACTGGCGTCTGCGCTGCGTTAGTGCCTTCAACGGAAGTTTCCTGCTGCGCGGGTGCGGCAATATCAGGCGTGGAATCGCTGTTCATAAACCAGGCAATGCCGCCTGCCACTACCAAAACAACAGCCAGCACGGCAGTATAGCTCATCCAGTTGCCGGAAGACACCCTTTCCGGTTTAATCTGCGGCGAAACGCTGATTTTTTCAACCATGCGGATAGGTTTGGGGGCAACGGCTTCTTTGGTAAGCCCACTTGTCTGCGCTTTGTAAATATTGACAAGCTCCGGCCCGTTGAGGCCCAAAAAATTACCGTATGTGCGGATGATGCCTTTGGTAAAAACTTCTCCGGGAACTTTTTCAAACTCACCTTTTTCTACCGCATCCAGGTAAAGTTTACGGATACTGGTTGCCGCTTCGGCTTCTTCCAGCGTCAACCCTTTCGCCAGTCGTGCTTCAAGCAGCATATTGCTGACATTTTCCATATCCATATCAGTTTCCTCCATTAGTTATTTGGTGTAAAAAATTTATCTTCGATAACAGC
>CASEGD010000040.1:0-8142 GCA_949287345.1 uncultured Phascolarctobacterium sp.
AAATAATGGATAAAACTCAATTGCGCAAAGAACTTAAATCTTTGCGCAATCGGCTTTCTAAGGCAGAAGTGGCGGCCAAAAGCAGCAAAATCTGCGCGCATATTATTGCAGGCAATGCTTACGCAGATGCCAAAACGGTGCTTGCGTATCTTGCCTTTGGCAACGAAGTAAATATCGACGCCGTTATAAACGATGCGCTGCAAAAGGGCAAAACCGTCTGCGTGCCGCTTGTAACCAGTGCGCACACCATGCAGGCAGTGCAGCTTAAAGCGCTGACCGATGTGCAAATTGGCGCTTACGGTATCCGCACGGCGGCAAAAAACGCACTTGTAATTGCGCCGCAGCAGATTGACCTGGTGCTGGTGCCGGGCGTCGGTTTTGATTTGTCCGGCGGGCGCATCGGCATGGGCGCGGGCTATTACGACCGCTTCTTATCTGCTTGCACAAATGCCGTTAAAACAGGCATTACTTACGGTATTTTGCTGCGCGATGAAATAATCTGCGATGAGCATGACGTTAAAATGGATTACGTCATCACTGAATCGCAGGCGGCAAAATGCAGGTAATTTGATAAAAAAGAATAAAGGGGGCAATAACTTTGAGATGGAATGAGTTAGGCAAATTCCTGATCATCTCATTGGCTATTATCGGCGGGTTCATTATGTACATCAATCCGCTGGCTAATTCCATCAAGCAGGGCCTCGACCTTCAGGGCGGCACGCATGTTGTGCTGCAGGCGATTGAAACGCCGGAAGCGAAGATTGACGACGATGCTTTAAACAGAACTGTAAAAATTATTGAAAGGCGCGTTAACGAGCTGGGCTTAACCGAGCCTGTTATCCAGCGTCAGGGCAAGGACCGCATTATTGTTGAGCTGCCGGGCATTAAAGACCCGGACCAGGCCATTAACATGCTGGGCCGTACCGCCATGCTGGAGTTTAAGGACGTTAACGGCACCACCGTTTTAACCGGTAAGGATTTGCGCGACGCGCGTGCGCAGATGACCGGCGCCAACCAAAGCGTTGTAGGGCTTGAATTTACCGACGAAGGCGGCGCTAAATTTGCCGATTTGACCGCGCGCAACATCGGCCGCCCCATCAGCATCCTGCTGGACGGCGAAGTGCTGACCAGCCCTGTTGTACAGGAAGCGATTACCGGCGGCAAAGCGCAGATTTCCGGGTCCCGCAGCATGGAAGAAGCGGAACACCTGGCAATTTTGCTGCGCAGCGGCTCTCTGCCGGTTAAAATTGAAGTAATGGAAAACCGCACCGTAGGCCCGACCCTCGGTCAGGACTCCAAAGAAAAGAGCATTGTGGCGTTTTCCATCGCCATTGTGGGCATTTTTGCCTTCATGCTTTTGTTCTACCGTATCCCGGGCATTGTTGCGGATATCGCACTTTTGCTGTATGTAATACTCTTGCTCTTAATCATGCGTTACCTTGACGCAACGCTTACGTTGCCGGGCATAGCGGGCATTATACTTTCCATTGCCATGGCGATTGACGCCAACGTACTTATTTTTGAACATTTCAAAGAAGAAGTTGCTGCGGGCAAAACCCTGCGCAGTGCAATGGATAAAGGCTTCTCGCGTGCGTTTGTAACCATTTTCGACTCCAACATCACCACGCTTATCGCAGCCTTAATCCTGTTCTATCTGGGCACCGGCCCGATCAGGGGCTTTGCCGTAACGCTGGGCCTTGGCGTTGTTTTAAGTATGTTCACCGCCATTACTGTAACCAAGTTCTTAATGAACTTCTTACTGGCAAGCAATCTTACCAAAAACGGCTTCCTTTACGGAGTTAAATATCCCAAAAAGGAGGCGGCTAAATAATGAGATTTCCTATTGTTAAGCATTTTAAATACTTCATGGGGTTAACCCTGCTGGTATTGTTTATCGGCGTAATTTCCATTTTTACGCGCGGCTTTAATATGGGCATTGATTTTACCGGCGGCAGTATTGTTGACCTTACCTTTGAAAACGAAGTTACCGTTTTGCAGGTGCGCGATGTGCTTAGCCAGCATGGCATGGGCAACAGCATCATCCAGCTTGAAAACAGCACCAACAACGAAAAATCCAAAAGCGTGCTTATCCGTACCGGCCTTGTAGAAGATGACCAGCTTCGCGCTGCAGTAAGCGATATGCAGTCTGCTTTAGGCAACTATCAGATTAACCGTATGGAAAATATCGGCGCCACAATCGGCGAAGAACTGATTGAGCAGGCTGCCATGGCGGTTGTGCTTTCGTGGCTTTTGATGATTGTGTACATTACTTACCGCTTTGAATTTAACTTTGCGGTGGCGGCGGTAGCGGCACTCGTTATCGACGTTTTTGTAACCATCAGTTATTTCTCCTTCTTCCAGATGGAGCTTGATTCTTCGTTTGTTGCAGCACTTTTAACGGTTGTAGGTTTTTCCATCAACGGCACGGTTGTTATTTTCGACCGTATCCGTGAAAACCTTAAACTGCACCGCCGCAGCGAAGGGCTGGAGGAACTGGTTGAAACCAGTATCTGGCAGTGCATGACGCGTACCGTTTACACGGAATCCACGGCGCTGTTTGCTGTACTGGTAATCTTCCTGTACGGCGGCGCAACAATCCACAACTTTATGTTTGCCATGCTGGTTGGCTTTGCCAGCGGCGGCTATACCTCCATTTGCCTGGCAGGCCCGATGTGGATTAAAATGCGCGAACGCAAAAACAATAAACCCGCAGCGGCCAACTAAACTTAAATTTACACTAAAACAAAAATCCCCGGTACTTTAAGTATCGGGGATTTGTTTATAGCAGGGTTATTTAAAATCTTCGTTTAACTTGCTGGCAAGTTCTTTTGCTTCTTCCGGTGAAAGGTCATATTGATTTCTTATAACGTAACCCTGTAAAGTACCGGCTTTGCGGTTATCAATAACAATATCAGGATATTTTAAAATATCTTCTAACAATTTAAGCAAATAATCAGAATGATCTTCGTTTTCTAACCAGTAACCAACTTTTGTAAGTTCAGCAAGGCAGCCTTTAACAATTTTTCTTTGCTTGGTACTAATATAATAATATTCGTCTTTATCAGTGCTGACCACATAAATGGTTTTACCTATGTCTACACATATTATTTCTTTTATCATAATGTCAGCCTCCTTAACTGATAGTTGAATTTAAACTATTATATACTTGATTTTTTTATAAAGCAAATTTTAATTGTTTGACAAGATTTAATGGAAATCATAGAATTATTATATAAATACAATTAAGGGGTGGAGAATAATGGAAACACATTATTTTCAGCGTTATTATTCAAAAGAAAATGTTGATACTGCAAATGCAATGCTGTTGTTATCGCGCTTGTATTTAAATTCGCCTAAATCTTTCTTTTCTTTTTTAAATAACCTTGTAGAAGATATTGACATTGATGTTGAATTAAAAGTAGTTTTGCAAGAAAAAAATGAGAGTAGTGTACCTGATGCTGCAATTATGCAGGAAAGTTTTAAAATTGCCGTTGAAACAAAATTGCATAATAACTTTGCTGAAAAACAATTATTGCATCATTTAGCAAGCCTTGAAGGTTATAATTATAAATTTTTAATGACTCTTGACCCAAGGGAAATGGAAAGCAATTTAAAGCAGAAAATTGATAGTGAATGTAAAAATAAAAATGTAATACATATTAATCTAACATTTAAAAAATTAATAGAAGCTGTAAAAGAAGTGGTTGATGACCGCGATATTGATATGCAGAATATAATTGCTGATTATGAACGGTATTGTTATGATAGTGATTTGATTCCAGATGACTGGAAACGTATGCGCGTAGTTCTTTCCGGTACAAGTTTTGAAAGTAATAAAGCTAATAATTTATACAGTCACGAAAGTAGCAGAGGTTATTCTCCGCATACATATATAGGATTATATACTGATAAATCAGTGCGTGCTATTGGCAAAATAAATAGTATTTTTGATGCTGCTTTAAAAAATAATAAAGCACAATTCGCTAAAAAAAGCATACAAGGAACTTTAACGGATGATATAAAAAACCGTATTGAAAATGCTCTTATAGCAAATAACGAAGAAGGAAAATGGCTGAGATTTTTTATTGTTGATGAATTTTATGATACTGATTTTAAAAAGATTACGCCGCGTGCACCTATGGGTAGCAGAATGTTTGACCTGGTAGATGAAATAAATAAAATTATGCCGGAAGGCAGTAAAATTGAAGAATTACCCGAAACAAGCAAAATTGCTGAACTTTTGAAAAATTGCACATGGGGATAAAAATATTGTTACGTGGGCGAATGGTTTATGCTGTAAGGTGATAGCAAAAACTGCGGCGGCTAAAATTAAAATATTTGTGTGCGAGAGGTCAGCTGCGCAGCCTGACCGGAATCGGAGGAGCCGCAGCTTTTTGCAGAGCCGCATCAGTATAAATTTTTCGCCTGATTTTTATCATTTATAAATGCATAAAAGAGAAAAAACAGAGAGCAAATTTTTGCTCTCTGTTTTTTGTAAATATTTTATTTGTTAATATTTCTTTCCACAATCACTGCGCCGTCAGCGGTTTCTGCCGGAAGCGGCGGGGCAATGTGCTCGTTAAGCTGCTTTTCTATTTGTACGGTTTGTTCCTGCAAAGCGCTTAAATCGTCACGCAAGTCGTTAATTTGCTGCTGCTGGGCGCAAATCAGTGTAAAAAGTATCAGCATTAATATCATGTAAAGCCAGGTACGTTTATTTTGCATAACTGCCACCTCACTATTATCAGTTAAAGTTTTTCTACTATTAGAATAACATTTTCGCTGCGGATATTCAAATATAATGTTAAAATTTTTTCGCAAAAAATATTGCCGGAGTATGATATAATAAGCAGGTAGAAGCCGGGCGCCCCTGTTGGGACGCTTTTTAAATAGAATTTTGACTGAAAAGAGGGATAGTATGTTACCGAGCTTTAAAGATATGAAGGTGCCTGAAAATATCATCGAGGCGCTGAAAAACATGGGTATTAAAACACCCATGCCGGTGCAGGCGCAGGCCATCCCAGCGCTTTACGCCGGGCGTGATGTTATTGCACGCGCGCAGACAGGCACAGGCAAAACTTTAGCCTTTTTGGTGCCGCTTGCACAGCGGATTGATATCACAAAGGCGTATGCACAGGCGCTGATTGTTACGCCGACGCGCGAACTGGCGCAGCAGATTGCGACGGAGTTTAAACGCCTGACCGGCAAGGAAAGCGCCGTTAAAGTGCTGGCAGTTACCGGCGGGCGCGATTTTGAACTGCAAAAACATAAACTGGAAAACGTCTGCCACGTGTTAATCGGCACGCCGGGACGTTTGCTCGACCATATCCGCAAGGGCAATGTCAGCCTGGGCGGCGTTGAGTATTTTGTGCTGGACGAAGTGGACGAGATGTTAAAACAGGGCTTTATCGACGATGCGGCAGAGCTTTTGGGCATGACATCGCCGCAAAGGCAGGTTATGCTTTGCAGCGCCACGCTGAGCGAGGAAGTGCGCAAGCTGGGCCGTAAGATTACCGTTAACCCTGTTTTGATTGACATTAACCCCAACGAAGCGACGGTGGAGGCGATTAAGCAGATTTGCATTAAGACCACGGACGAATATCGCGACCGTGCAGTTGCTGCGCTGATTGACCGCTATAACCCGTACCTGATGATTGTGTTCTGCTTCAGTAAGGAGCGTGCCAACGCTTTGGGCGACGTGCTGGGCGGCATGGGCTACAATGTGGACGTTTTGACGGGCGAGCTGTCGCAGGCGAAACGCAAAACGGTTATGAAAAAGTTCCGCGACGCGAAGCTGCAAATTTTGGTGGCGAGCGATATTGCGGCGCGCGGGCTGGATATTGAGGGCGTGACGCATGTTGTCAACTATGATATCCCGCACGACGTTGACTGGTATGTGCACCGCATTGGGCGCACCGGGCGCGCTGGCAACGACGGCATTGCAGTTACGCTGTACACGGCGGACGAGGTTAAGTGGCTGCGCAATATCGAAACCAAACTGAATATCCGCATGGAAAAACAGAATTTGGAAGGCAAGGTTATTGCCCGCAGAGAACCGACGGCAGCGCCTAAAAAGAAGAAACCCGCAGGCCCCAAGCGCGGCAGAAACGCTGTGGCGGACAAGCGCAAAGCGCCGAAAACGGGCAGCAACCGCCGTCAGACACGCAAATAAATACAAGCCGGTTTTTGCGCCGGCTTTTTTTATCCTGCGCAAGCAGATTTAACTTGCGGAAATTGCTTTATAGCCCGCAAAGTTGTATAATTATAATGTTACAGAGTTTTTTATTGAGGAGACGATGAAATGAACGAAATTCGCGTGCGTTTTGCACCAAGCCCTACTGGTTATTTACATATCGGCGGAGCAAGGACGGCCCTGTTTAACTGGCTGTTTGCCCGCAAAAACGGCGGCAAACTGGTGCTGCGCATTGAAGATACCGATACCGAACGTTTGAAAGAGGACAGCGTCAGCCAGATTTTGACGAGCCTGAAATGGCTGGGCTTAAACTGGGACGAAGGCCCGGAAGTTGGCGGCGAAGCTGGCCCGTACTTCCAGAGCGAGCGCCTGCCGCTGTATAAGGAAGTGGCACAGCGCTTACTGGACGAGGGCAAGGCATACTATTGCTTCTGTACTCCGGCGGATTTGGAGGCGCAGCGCGAAAAACAGCGTGCGCTTAAACAGCCGTTCCGTTATGCGCGCACCTGCCGCGATATCCCCGTGGAAGAAGCCAAAGCGCGTGTGGCAGCGGGCGAACCGTATTCCGTGCGTTTAAAAATACCGACCGAAGGCACTTTGACCGTGCATGATTTAATTCACGGCGATGTTACCTTTGATTTGACCCAGTTTGACGATTTTGTAATTGTAAAAAGCAACGGCATGCCGACCTATAACTTCGCTGTAGTTATCGATGACCATATGATGCGCATCAGCCATGTGCTGCGTGCCGAAGAACATTTAAGCAACACGCCGAAGCAGATTTTGATGTACGAAGCCTGCGGTTTTGAAACGCCTAAATTCGGCCATATGCCGATGATTTTGGCACCGGACCGCAGTAAATTAAGCAAGCGCCACGGCGCGACCAGCGTTGAGGAGTTCCGTAGCCAGGGCTATCTGAACAAAGCTATTGTTAACTACCTGACCCTGCTTGGCTGGGGCCCCGGCGATGAACGCGAAATTTTCAGCCTTGAAGAAACCGTAAAACTGTTTGAGCTGGAACAGATGAGCAAAAAAGCCGCTGTTTACGACGTTAAAAAGCTGACCTGGATGAACGGCCAGTATCTCAGCAGCCTGCCGCTGGAAGAAATCCTGCCGGAAGCAGAGCCGTTCTTTGTAAAATCCGGCCTTGTAACGGAAGAATGGCTGAAAGAAAATAAAGAATACTTTGCCAAACTGGTGGACGTTGTGCGCGTGCGCGTAAAAACCTTGCAGGAGGTTGTTGACGCCAGCGAATACTTCTTTAAAGATGTGGAAAGCTACGACGAAAAAGGCGTTGCCAAACATTTTAAACCGGAAGCCGTTGAGCTTTTGCAGGCCTGCATTGACGGCATTAAGGCACTGCCTGAATTTAACCTTGAAACCACCGAAGCGCTGTACAATAAAATTGCCGAAGAACACGGCTTGTCCCTCGGCAAAGCCATCCACCCGACACGCCTTGCGCTGACCGGGCGCACCGTAAGCCCCGGCCTGTTTGACGTAATGGTGCTGCTGGGACGCGAAAAATGCCTGGCGCGCATGGAAAAAGCAGTTGAATTTATTAAGAGTATGTAATAACGGAGGTAAGGAAAGATGAAGTTTACCGGACTGTTTTTAGCTTTGATGATGATGGCTTCCGTAGCCTTTGCGGAGCAGCCCGCCACCGTGTACAGCCGCGTGATGAGCGGCAGCGTAACGGGCATGATGCCCGAAACGGACGGGCTGGACAATGTTGACCTGCAAAAAAGCTCCAACAGCGTGCTGCGTAATGCCGCCGAAAGCATTACCAAACAGCTCGGCAGCTGCAATCTTTCCTACACCGTAACGCTGAACCGCCCCAGCGTAGCAGGCATTTTGCTGAAAGCCGAAAACGCATCGGGCGTGCTTTATAAGGGCATCAACATTGATTTAACCACCGGCAAAGAGCTGGATTTGACGGATATTTTCCGCGA
>CASEGD010000040.1:8152-11086 GCA_949287345.1 uncultured Phascolarctobacterium sp.
AGGGTAGTGCCTTACAAGGATTTGCTGCCTTTTATCCGCGCTGCCGCGGCTAACCGCATTTTGCCGATTACCAAATTAACCAACGCCGTTGAAGGCCGCGTTGTGCCGGTAAAACCGGGCGCGCTTTTGGCAGTTAAACTGGACGCTAACCGCAGCACCGGTTACAGCTGGGCGCTGCATACGCCGGACGCAGCCGCTGTTTACGAAATTGGCCGCTCCTACATTATGCCGATGAACATGGACAACCAGACCGGCGTGCAGGGCAGCGAAATTATCTTTTTGGCGGTGCAGAAACCGGGCCTTTATAAAGTAACGATGGAATATAAGCGCGGCTGGGAAATGATGGGCGTGCAGAATTTCAGCTTTGACATTGCCGCTTACTGACGGAGGGGCTATGGATAAAAAGACCACTACCGTAACTGTTTTTAACGAGCAGTACAGCCTGACAAGCAATCTGCCCAAAGAAGAAACCGAAGCTATTGCCGCGATGGTTGACAGCAAAATGCAGCAGCTGGCCGAAAAAACGCATGTTGTAAAAACCGGGCGCGTGGCCGTATGGGCGGCGCTTGATTTTGCGGGCGAGCTTTACAAGCTGCGTAAGGAGTATGACAAGCTTTTGGCGGCGGCCAAAGAATAATGGTGAAAAGCATGAACGAAAAAAGCAGAATAGAACTGCTGGCCCCTGCCGGAAGCTGGGAAGCTCTGGAGGCGGCGGTGAACGCCGGGGCTGACGCCGTTTATATGGGCGGCAAAGCCTTTGGCGCACGCCAGTATGCCAGCAATTTTGACAGAGAAGAAATGACCCGGGCTGTGTACTTTGCACACATGCACCGGGTAAGGCTGTATATAACGGTAAATACGCTGGTGGATGACGCCGAGATGGCGGAACTGGCGGATTACCTGATGTTTTTGAACAACGTCGGCGTCGATGGCATCATCGTGCAGGATTTAGGCGTTATCAATCTGGCGCGCAAGCTGGTGCCGCAGCTGCCTTTGCACGCCAGCACACAGATGACGGTAACAAGCCTTGCCGGTGTGCGCCTGTGCGAGCAGAACGGCATGGAACGTGCCGTCCTCGCGCGCGAGCTGAGCATTAAAGACATTAAAACCATTTGCAGCAGCACCGATACCGAAATTGAAGCTTTTATCCACGGGGCACTGTGCGTTTGTTACAGCGGCCAGTGCCTGATGAGCAGCTTAATTGGCGGGCGCAGCGGCAACCGCGGGCGTTGTGCGCAGCCCTGCCGTTTGCCGTACAAGCTGACCGATAAAAACGGCAACGACATGCTGGCAGGCACGGACGCAGGGCAGTACCTTTTAAGCCCCAAGGATATGAACACGCTGGAGATTTTGCCGCAGCTGATTGAAGCGGGCGTAACCAGCTATAAAATAGAAGGGCGCATGAAACGCCCGGAATACGTGGCAGTGGTGGTGGACGCATACCGCCGCGCCATAGACAGCTACTTTGCCGGCAACTACAACGTGCCGGAAAAGGATTTGGCGAACATTGAACAGATTTTTAACCGCGACTTTACTACCGCCTACATGGTAAGCCGCCCCGGCAGAACCATGATGAGCGACCGCCGCCCCAATAACCGCGGCGTAATGGTAGGGCGTGTTGTCAAATTATTTAAGGGCGAAAACAAAGCCGCCGTTAAGTTAGAGAAAAAAGTAAGCATCGGCGACGGGCTGGAATTTTGGGTAAAAGTAGGCGGGCGTGTTGGCACGACCATTACCCGAATGACGCAGGACGGCGCGGAAGTGGCAAGCGCATTGCCCGGTACGCAGGTTGTTATCGACGTGCCTAACGGCGTGCGCATGAACGACCGCGTGTTCCGTACCTTTGACGCCGAACTTATGGAATACGCCGGTAAATTCTACGGCGACAAGGCTAAACGCCGCATCCCCGTGGACGCGGTGGTTACAGCCAAAATGGGGCAGCCATTGACCGTTGAGCTGACAGACGATGAAGGCAACACCGGTTACGGCGAAACCAATTTTATTACCGAAGCAGCCCGCAAGCACGCGCTTGATGAAGCAGCCGTGCGCAAGCAGGTGGACCGCCTCGGCACGACGGAATATGCGCTTAACAGCTTAACTTGCGAGCTTGACGGCGGCGTAATGGTGCCGATGAGCGAGATTAACGAAGCGCGCCGTATGGCAGCGGAAGCACTGGACGCAGCACGTATGGAAGCCTTCGCGCCGAAGCGCGTTGAAAAACATAAAGTTGATATTGAATTGGTGCGCGCGGAAAAGAAAGTGCCCAAAAAGCACGCGCTTTTAACCGTGCGCTGCGATACCGCAAGCAAAGCACAGGCAGCACTTGCCGCCGGTGCGGATTATATTATCTTTGGCGGCGATTTGTTCAGCACCAAAATCATTACGGACGCCGATTACGAAAAAGTGGCGAAGCTTGCTGGGCAATACGGCGCAAAATGGGCGGCTGGCACGCCGCGCATTATCAGCCAGGGGCAGGAGGCGTTTTATGCTAAGCAGTTTGCCAAATGGCAAAGCCTGAACCCGGACGCCGTTTACATTAACAACGTGGGACTGTGGCAGCTGGCGAAAGAAAACTGCACCACGCCGCTGTGGGCGGATATGGCGCTGAACATTTACAACAGCCGGAGCATTGATTTTTGGCAAAGCCTTGGCGCAAAGGGTGCAGTGTTAAGCGCGGAGCTGACTTTGAAACAGGTTGAGCATTTATGCGCTGTAAGCCGCATTCCGCTGGAATGCATGGTGCAGGGACGCATTGAAATGATGGTTTCCGAATATTGTGCGGGCGGCAGCTTTTTGGGCAACCTGCACAAGGGTAAATGCACCTTTAACTGCGGGCAGCCGCTGTTTTTAAACGACCGCAAGGACGCCAGCTTCCCGCTGGTGGGCGACCAGAACTGCCGCATGCATGTGCTTAACGCGCACGACCTTTCCATG
>CASEGD010000041.1 GCA_949287345.1 uncultured Phascolarctobacterium sp.
TACGGGCATAATGCCTGCCACCACCGGCACGTCGATGCCGTTGCGCAGCAGCCTGTACATATAGTTGTACATAATATTATTGTCAAAGCACATCTGCGATACTAAAAATTCGCAGCCTGCATCAATTTTCTTTTTGGTGTTTTCAATGTCGTTATCCAGCGAACCTGCCTCCGGATGTCCTTCCGGATAGCACGCGCCGCCGATGCAAAAATCGCCGGACGCCGAAATTTTGCGCATCAAATCGCTGGCATGGGCAAAATCACGCACGCCGCTTGTAACAGCGTCACCGCGCAAAGCCAGCACGTTCTGCACTCCCGCCTTGCGGAAGTTGCCAAGCATGTCATCAATCTTTGCTTCCGTCGCATCGATGCAGGTTAAATGCGCCAGCGCCGGAATGTTATGTTCCTCAACCGCCTGCGCAATCGCCAGCGTCTGCCCGGCAGAAGTGCCGCCCGCGCCGTAGGTAACACTCATAAAATGCGGTTTGATAACGGCAATTTCATCAACTATTTTTAAAGCGTTCTGCAGTTCCGACCCGGCCTTGGGCGGAAACAGCTCGCACGAAATACAAGGTTTATCGCTTTTTAACAGTTCTGTTATTTTCATAAAAGTCCCCCTCATCGTACAATGTAATATCTATTTTACTACATTAACATCTTTTTTGCCATACGCATTTATTTTAAAGCCTGCGTCATAAAGCTTAACAAATCCCTGCCGCGGCAGGATTTTATTTTTATCTGCCGAAATTCTAAGTAAAGCATCATTGCCATAAAAAAGCATTGGAAGTGATTGGTTATGCAGCTTTGGGAAAAATTACATTTAAGCAAAAAACAGTTAGCCATCGCCGCTGCCGTTATCGCCGCAGGGCTGGTTTACCATTTTGCCGCCGCAGTTTTAAATAAACCGCAGCCGGTTGCCGTTGTGCCCTATGTGCGCACCGTTACCGCAGGCACACACAGCACGCAGAACTACCTTGTGTATCCCGGCGAAGTGCGCGGACGCTACGAAAGCAACCTTGCCTTTCAGGTCAGCGGCAAAATTATCAGCCGTAATGTTAATTTGGGCGACACCGTGCATGCAGACGATGTTTTAATGCAGATTGACCCGCGCGACGTTGATGAAAACGTCAACGCTGCCCGCGCAGGTCTGGCTTCTGCCAACGCCAATTTTTTGCTGGCCAGCGACAACGAAAAACGCTACCGCTCACTGCTGGCAAGCGGCGCTGTAAGCCAGGCCGTTTACGACCAGTACAACACACAGCTGAAAGCAGCACAATCCACGCTGGAACAGGCCGAAGCACAACTTGCGGCCGCGCTGAACCAGCTTGATTACACGCGCCTTATAGCAAATAACGATGGCGTTATCTCAAGCATTACCGGCGAAGTCGGTCAGGTTGCCGCTGCCGGTACGCCTGTTGCAACGCTGGTGCGCGAAGGCGAAAAAGAAGTGCGCATTTACATACCCGAAAACAATTTAGCCAGCATCTCGCCCGGGCAAACGGCGGAAATAACCTTCTGGGCGCTGCCCGATGTCACCGTCAGCGGGCACATCCGCGAAATCGCCCCGATGGCCGACCCGGTAACGCGCACCTATCAGGTCTGCGTTGCTATCGGCAACATGCCGCCGCAGGTACAGCTGGGCATGACGGCCAAGGTACATTTTAACGACGGCAGTGAAAGCCTCATCATCCTGCCTAAGGCAGCCATTTACCAGACCGGCGATACGCCGCAGGTATGGATTGTTAAGGACAACCGCGTTGAACTTGTACCGGTGGAAATTGCCGGTTACGAAAACAACAGCATTATTATTAAAAGCGGCGTTGCAAGCGGCGACGTTATTGTTACCGGCGGCGCTGCCAAACTTACGCCCGGCCAGCAGGTGCGTCTGGAAGGTGATGCGCAATGAAAAAAGCTAACCTTGCTTCGTGGAGCATTATGCACCGGCAGATAATTTACTTTTTTATGTTTCTGTGCCTCGTGGCTGGCATTTACAGCTATAACACGCTCGGCCGCGCGGAAGACCCCAGCTTTACCGTCAAGCAGATGGTAATTTCGGCGGCATGGCCCGGCGCGACAGCCAAAGAGATGGAAGAACAGGTTGCCGACAAGCTGGAAAAGCAGGCACAGGCTTCCACCGATATTGATTACATTACAAGTTATTCGCGCCCCGGCATCTGCGTCGTCAACGTTTACTTAAAGGAGGACGTGGCTAAGGAAGATGTGCGCCCGCACTGGCTGGAGCTGCGCAACATGATTAACGACATCAAGGCCGACCTGCCCACCGGCGTGTACGGCCCGTATTTTAACGACCGCTTCGACGACGTTTACGGCAATATCTACGCGCTTACTTCGGACAGCTTTAGCTACGAGGATATGCGCCGCAAAGCCGAAGACATCAAACGCATTTTTTACACCGTGCCGGACGTAAAAAAAGTTGAGCTTATCGGCGTCCAGCCGGAAAAAATTTATCTGGAAGTCAGCAACAATAAGCTGGCGCAGCTTGGCATACCGCTTGATACGCTTGCCGCCGCCATTCAGGCACAGACAGCCATGGTGCCCGCAGGCATGAGCGAAACGCCTGACGATAATGTTTACCTGCGCCTTACCGGCATGCCGGACGCGGTAGAAAACATCGCCTCCCTGCCGATACAGGCTAATGGGCGCGTATTCCGCCTTGGCGATATCGCAGACGTTAAACGCGGTTACGCCGACCCGCCCGAACCGAAATTCTTTTTCAACGGGCAGCCCGCTGTCGGCATTGCCCTTTCCATGGAAGACGGCGGCAATAACATCCGCCTTGGCGAAAATTTGGCAAAAACCATTACGCAGATTACCGCCGAGCTGCCGCTGGGCTTTGAACTGCATCAGGTTGCCAACCAACCGGAGGTTGTAAAAAACTCCATCGACGAATTTACGCAGAGCCTGAAAGAAGCCGTCATCATCGTGCTGGCGGTAAGCCTCATCAGTCTTGGTAGGCGCTGCGGCTATGTAATTTCCGTCTGCATCCCGCTAGTGCTGCTGGGCACTTTCATCGGCATGTACGCGCTGGGCATCGACCTGCACAAGGTATCGCTCGGTGCGCTGATTATTGCGCTGGGTATGCTGGTTGACGACGCCATTGTCGTTGTGGAACTGATGGAAATAAAGCTGGCCGAAGGCTGGGACCGTATAAAAGCCGCCAGCTATGCTTTTGAAACCTGTGCAATACCGCTGCTCGTCGGCACGGTTATCACCTGCGTCGGCTTTACGCCGATATATTTTTCCAAAGGCAATGTAGGCGAATTTGCCGGCAGTTTGTTTGTGGTTATCAGCCTGGCGCTGATGCTGTCGTGGGTAGTATCGGCAACCGTTGCTCCCGTGCTGGGGTACGAATGGGTACACCCCAAAAAGATTGCCGAAGGCAGCGCTTACACCACGCCGTTTTACCGGAAATTCCGCAGCCTGCTGACCTGGGCGCTGGCGCACCGCGCCGTTGTTATCGCGCTCACCGTCAGTGCATTCTGCGGCTCGCTGTTTTTAACCAAGTTTATAGACAAGGAATTTTTCCCGCCTTCCGTGCGGCCGGAGCTGCTGGTAGAAATTAACATGCCGGAAGGCAGCAGCATTAAAGCAACCGAAAAAGCCGCACTGAAACTGACCGATATTTTGAAGGACGACACGGATATTTTAAATATCGGCACTTACGTCGGCGAAAGCGCGCCGCGTTTTGTGCTGGTAGTTGAACCGGTGCAGCCGCGCGAAAATTACGCCCAGCTGGTCATCCTCACCAAAGATGTGGAAGCCAAAAACAGGCTGGAGCAGAAAATTAACGAACTTGCCGCGCGCGAAATCCCCGAAGCCGTAATTTACAGCAAATCCATCCCGCTCGGCCCGCCTTCGGCGTATCCGGTAATGCTGCGCGTATCCGCACCGACGGAAGCAATGGCAAAAGATTACGCCCGGCAGGTGCGCGATGCCGCCTTGCAGAACCCCGCCGTTACCATGACGCGTTTTGACTGGATGGAAAAAACGGGCGCGGTTAAAGTCGCCATCGATAACGACAAACTGCGGCAGATGGGCATTGACCGCCAGACCGTTGCCATGGCGTTGCAGGCAGAACTCAGCGGCTACACCGTATCGCAGTATTATGAAGGCGACCAGGCAATCGACCTTGTATTCCGCCTTGACGCTGCCGACCGCGATAAAATTTCCGACCTGCGGCTGCTGTCCATCCCCACCAGCAAAGGCAGTGTACCGCTGGCACAAGTGGCAAACATCAGCTACGAAGCTGAAGATAATATGATCTGGCGGCGCAACCTGCTGCCGACCGTTACCGTTAACGCGGGCATTGCCCCCGGTTACACCGGCAACGACGTAACGCAGCAAATTTACGACAACCTTGCTGATTTGCGCAGCAGCCTTCCGCCCGGCGTAAGCATAGAAATCGGCGGGCCGCTGGAAAGCAGCAACAAAGCGCTGAACTACCTGCTTGTACCGCTGCCTGTTATGTTCATCACCATGCTGGTACTGCTGATGCTGCAATTAAAAGATTTGCGCAAGCTATTCATCATCGTCTGCACCGCACCGATGGGTATTATCGGCGTCGTTATCGGACTGCTGTTGTTTAACTCGTCCATGGGCTTTCTGGCGCAGCTCGGCATCCTGTCGCTGACTGGCATCATCATCCGCAATTCCGTCGTGCTTATCGACCAGATTGATTTGCATTTGGCAGCAGGCATGAATCCTTACGAAGCGGTGTTGGAATCTGCCATCGTGCGCTTCCGCCCCATCATGCTGGCAGCGCTCACCACAGTACTAGGCCTTGTGCCGATGTTCACAAACCCCTTCTGGGAATCCATGGCCGTCGCCATCGCCTGCGGCCTTACCGGCGCAACCATGCTGACGCTGGTAGTATTGCCGGTAATCTATTCGATAATGTTCAAAATAACAAAAGCGTAAGATAAAGTTTGTGTTAAAGTGCAGAAAAGCGCACCGTACTTTTGCAGTATAGTGCGCTTTTGTTGTTTAAGTTTTTATTTTTCATCCGGCAAGGCCGCCAGGGCACGCATGGCTAACGAGTAGCCCATAAAGCCCAGTCCGCAGATTTGCCCGAGGCAGGCAGGCGCCGTTACCGATTTATGGCGGAACTCCTCACGCGCGTGCACATTGCTTAAATGCACTTCAACGGCGGGCAGCGCCACGCCTTTTAACGCATCTAAAATCGCCACGCTGTAATGCGTATAAGCGGCAGGGTTAATAACAATGCCGTCGTATTTGCCGTAAGCGTCCTGAATGAAGGTAACAATTTCGCCTTCGTAATTGCTCTGGCAAATATCAACGCTGACGCCAATTGCTTCGGCTTCTTCAGCGATAAACGCGCACAAGACGTCGTAATCTTGCGCGCCGTAAACATTTTTTTCGCGGATGCCCAACAAATTGATGTTAGGCCCGTTGATAACCAAAATTTTTTTCATTTTTTCATCTCCCTGGCAATCTGCAAAAGCTGCTGCAATGCATCTTCCACGCCGCTTACGTTCTGCACCGTGTAAGCGGCATATTTTTTATACAGCTCTATGCGCTCGTTGTAAAGTTCAAAAATGCGCTGCATTCCTGCTGCCAAAAGCGGACGCATTTGTATTTCAACGTCGCTCACAATCGCTTCCGGCGCGCGGTCGATAAAAACAACGCAGCCCGTTTTTTGGTAAGCCTGCATGCTCGCTGTGCGCTTGACCACACCGCCGCCGGCCGCAATAATGCAGCCTTCTTTTTGCGATAAGTATTCTGCCGTGCGCTGTTCTGCTTCGCGGAACACATCCTCGCCCTGCGCGAAAAATTCTTTTATCGTGTAAGGCTCGCGTGCTTCCAGAACATCGTCGGCGTCGTAAAAATCAACTTTTAACCGCGCTGCCATCATTTTGCCAAGCGTTGTTTTGCCACAGCCCGGCATACCGATTAACACTATATTTTTCATGGCTTCTGCCCCAGCCTTTGCATAATTTTAACTGCCAAATCCGTCCCCAGCCTGCGCCCCTGCCAAATTTCCTGCGCCGCCACTGCCTGCGCCGCCAGCATTAACAGTCCGTTAACAGCCGTTTTGCCCGCACCGCGTGCCATACGCAAAAATTCCGTTTCCGCAGGGTTATAAATTAAATCTACAGCCGCCGCAAAATTTTTAACCACATCCGCACTCACCGGGCTGACGCCTGTTTTAGGGTACATGCCCACCGGCGTGCAGTTAATAATAATATCGCCGCTTTCGTCTTCCAGTTCGGCATAACTTAAACAGCGCACCTTTACGCCCCGGCAGATGTTTAAAACCTCCTGCGGTATTTCCTTCGGCTTGCGCGATACCAAAAGCACTTCGGCAACGCCGCCTTTGGCAAGATACTGCAAAACCGCGCGCGACGCGCCGCCGATACCCAGCACCGCCGCTTTTTTGCCGCGCACTTCAATACCGTTATGTTCCAGCATCATGCCAAAGCCCAGCCAGTCGGTGTTATAGCCGCAGCTTTTGCCGTTTTTAAAATCAATGGTATTTACCGCACCAATAGCCGCCGCTTCTTCGGCAATGTTATCCAAAAACGGCATAACTTCAATTTTATGCGGAATGGTTACATTAACGCCGTCATACTGCGCCGCTATTCGCGGCAGCTCCATTCCCAGCGCTTCCGTCGGCAGTTCTATCAATTTGTAATCCGCCGCAAGGCCCAGTTCTTCAAAAATAATCTGATGAATCTGTGGCGACAGGCTGTGCCCGAGTTTGGCACCAAGTAAACCAAAATGCTGCATTTTATCTCTCCTGCTTCATATCGCTGCGGTAGTTGCCCAAAATTCTGAAGTACGCGCAGTTGTCGCTCAGCATGCGCACGGTTTCCTGCACGTTGGTGTCGGCAAGGTTGCCCATCAAATCAATGTGGAAAAAATATTCCCACGATTTGCCTTCAATCGGGCGCGATTCCAGATTGGTCAGGTTCAAACCGCTGTGGTAAAAATATCCCAGCACGCGGTAAAGAGAGCCCGGCTCGTGCTTAACAGCGATGACCAACGTAATTTTATCGGCATCGGCACTGTGCTCCGCCTCGTTGGCGATAATGATAAAGCGTGTAGTATTATTGCCGTTGTAGTTAATGTTCGCCGCCAGAATTTGCAGACCGTACAATTCCGCCGCCTGTTTTCCGGCAACAGCCGCCAAATGCAGGCTGCCGCTTTCCTTAACGGCTTCCGCACTTTTGGACGTGCTGTAATAAGGCACCAGCTTCATCTGCGGGTATTCCGCAAAAAAGTCCTTGCACTGCGCAAAGCCCTGCGGATGCGAATAAACTTCCGTAATGCCGCTGAGCGTCGCACCCGGCAGCGCCATTAAATTATGCTCAATCTTCACGCATTTTTCGCCGTTAATGTAGCAGCCATAATGGCGAAGCAGGTCATACACTTCGGTAATGCCGCCGGTGCTGGAATTTTCAACCGGCAAAACACCATAGCGGATTTCGCCGTTTTTAACGGCTTTCACCACATCTTCAAACACGCTGTAATAATGGCGCGTTATTTTTTTGCCCGCAAAATATTCTTCCATCGCTTTGTGGCTGTATGAGCCTTCCACGCCGAAGCAGCCAACATCGAAAGCTTCCTGCTGCAGCGCTGCTGTTTGCAGCTGTTCTTCTTCCATGCCGCGGGCAACTGCCATAATGTTTTCCATTAAATCTGCCACAGCCGGTGCGTATTTTTTGTTCTGCAAACGCTCCTGCGCTTTGGCGATAACCTTCAGCTCCCGCGCACGGTCACGCACGGGCAGGTTATTGGCTTTTTTGTATTCCGCCACCTTCAGCACAGCGTCAAGGCGGCGTTCAAAAGCGTTTATCAATATTCCGTCCGCTTCGTCAATTTCGCGGCGGATCGCTTCCAAATCAAGTTTTTCCGTCATCTTATCTCTCCCCAACCAGCAGCATATCCAAAATCACCCACGCCGCCACGCCTTCAATTACCGGCACCGCACGCTGCACAATGCAGGGGTCGTGCCGCCCGGTAATTGCCAGCTCCGTATTTTCA